>CAJMOO010000060.1 GCA_905215045.1 uncultured bacterium
GAGCAAAATTCTCTAGCTGCTCTTCCAATCGTTTATTTATTTTTTATCATATACTGAAAGACTACAGTTGGCCAACACACAAATTACAACTTATCAGAAATCTGTGCATGTAATCCCTGTAATGAATTCACTTCTTCATTTTGATCCTGATGTGCTTTTACATAAGCGATTCCTTCAGCTGCTGCTTTGGCTGCTGCGATCGTTGTATAATATGGAATCTTCGCTTTGATCGCACCTTTTCTTAGGTAACTATCATCGTTCACACTGTCTTTTCCGACTGGAGAGTTTACAATAATATCGATATTACCATTTGTGATAAGGTCAAGGATGTTTGGTCTTCCTTCGCTTAATTTATTGACTTTCTCAGCTTCAATTCCAGCTTCTTTGATCAGTTTACATGTGTTTTCTGTTGCAAGGATCTTAAATCCGTCGTCTGCGAATGCTTTTGCTACTTCTACAACTTCTTCTTTATCCTTGCGATTTACAGAAATCAGTACCGTTCCTCCTAATGGAAGTTTCGCTCCAACACCTTCCTGTGCTTTGTAGAAAGCTTCTCCATAGGATTTGGATAATCCAAGAACTTCTCCTGTAGAACGCATTTCTGGTCCTAGAACTGGGTCTACTTCTTGGAACATATTGAATGGGAAGGCTGCTTCTTTGACTCCATAATATGGAATTGCCTGCTCTTTTAATTCTGGTACTGGTGATGGTTTTCCTGTTAATTCAGATGTGATGATCTGTGTTGCCAGTGGAACCATTCTCACGTTACATACTTTGGATACCAAAGGTACTGTACGGGATGCACGTGGGTTCGCTTCTAGTACATAAACCTTGTCTCCTTCGATCGCATACTGCATATTCATCAGTCCTTTGACATGCATTTCTTCTGCGATCTTTCTTGTGTATTCTTTGATCGTTTCCAGGTTTTCTTCTGAAATATGAACAGATGGAAGAATACAAGCGGAGTCTCCTGAATGAACTCCTGCAAGTTCGATATGTTCCATCACTGCTGGTACAAATGCGTGTGTTCCGTCACTGATCGCATCTGCTTCACATTCCATCGCATGATTTAAGAAACGGTCGATCAGAATTGGGCGGTCTGGTGTTACACCAACGGCTGCTTTCATATATCCTGCCATGCTTTCGTCATCATAGACAACTTCCATTCCACGTCCACCAAGAACGTAGGAAGGTCTTACCATCACTGGATATCCGATCTTTCCTGCGATCTCTAATGCTTCTTCTACTGTTGTTGCCATTTCTGATTCTGGCATTGGAATCTCTAATTTATCCATCATTTCACGGAACAGATCACGGTCTTCTGCAAGGTCGATCACGGATGGAGATGTTCCAAGGATCTTCACACCATTTTTCTCAAGTTCTGCAGCGATATTCAGTGGTGTCTGTCCACCGAACTGTGCGATCACTCCTAATGGTTTTTCTTTGTTGTAAATGCTTAATACATCTTCGACTGTTAATGGTTCGAAATATAATTTATCAGATGTATCGTAGTCTGTAGATACTGTTTCTGGGTTACAGTTTACGATGATCGTCTCGAATCCCATTTTCTTTAATGCCTGGGATGCATGTACACAGCAGTAGTCAAATTCGATACCCTGTCCGATACGGTTTGGTCCACCGCCTAAGATCATGATCTTTGGTTTATCTGTGGATACTGGGTTCTTATCTTTGGCATTGTATGTTGAATAATAGTAAGCACTGTCTGGTGTTCCACTTACATGAACTCCTTCCCATGCTTCTTCGACACCGATGGAAATACGTTTATTTCTGATATCTTCTTCTGGGATTTCTAATAACTGGCTTAAGTATTTGTCAGAGAATCCGTCTTTCTTGGCTGCTGTTAACATTTCATTGGATGGCATGTTTCCTTTGCATGCAAGAAGGGCTTCTTCTTCCTCAACTAACTCTTTCATCTGCTCGATAAAGTATGTTTTTACTTTTGTCAGTTCAAAGATTTCTTCAACCGTTGCACCTTTTCTTAATGCTTCGTACATCACGAAATGACGTTCGCTGGATGGTGTCACTAATTTCTTTAATAATTCTTCTTTCGTTAAAGTATCGAAATCTTTGGCATGTCCGAGTCCATAGCGTCCTGTCTCTAAGCTTCGGATCGCTTTCTGGAATGCTTCTTTGTATGTTTTACCGATACTCATAACTTCACCAACAGCACGCATCTGTGTTCCAAGTTTGTCTTCGACACCTTTGAATTTTTCAAATGCCCAGCGTGCAAACTTGATAACAACATAATCACCGTCTGGTACATATTTATCTAATGTTCCGTATTTTCCACATGGAATATCTTTTAATGTCAGTCCTGCAGCAAGCATTGCGGAGACTAAAGCGATTGGGAATCCTGTCGCTTTGGATGCTAATGCTGAGGATCTTGATGTTCTTGGGTTGATCTCGATAACGATAATACGATCTGTCACTGGATCATGTGCGAACTGTACGTTTGTTCCACCGATCACCTGTACAGAATCTACGATCTTGTATGCTTGTTCCTGTAATCTCTGCTGACATTCTTCGGAGATCGTAAGCATTGGTGCGGAACAGAAAGAGTCTCCTGTATGCACTCCTAATGGATCGATATTCTCGATGAAGCAGACTGTGATCATATTTCCTTCAGCATCACGTACAACTTCAAGCTCTAATTCTTCCCATCCAAGAATGGATTCTTCTACAAGTACCTGCCCAACTAAACTTGCCTGAAGTCCTCTTGCGATGACTGTCTTTAATTCTTCTTTGTTGTATACCAGTCCTCCACCGGCTCCACCCATTGTGTAAGCTGGACGAAGTACCACTGGGTAACCAAGCTCATCAGCGATCTTTAATCCATCTTCTACGCTGTAAGCCACTTCGCTTCGTGCCATCTCGATTCCAAGTTCATCCATTGTCTTCTTGAACTCGATACGGTCTTCTCCACGTTCAATACTATCTACCTGTACACCAATTACTTTGACATTATACTTATCTAAAATACCCTTTTTATATAACTCTTCGCATAAATTTAATCCGGACTGCCCACCTAAGTTTGGAAGTAAAGCATCTGGACGTTCCTTTGCAATGATTTCCTCTAAACGTTCTGCGTTCAGCGGTTCAATGTAAGTTTCGTCAGCTGTCTCTGGATCTGTCATGATCGTTGCTGGATTGGAGTTGACCAATACGATCTCATATCCAAGTTTACGAAGCGCCTTACACGCCTGTGTCCCCGAATAGTCGAATTCGCATGCCTGACCGATGATGATCGGACCAGAGCCAATGATCAACACTTTGTTAATATCTGTTCTTTTTGGCATAAAAATAATTCCTCCTTTAGACTTTATTATTATTATATAAGAAAATCAGTGAAATCGGAATCATTTTGTGAAGTTTTTTTAACTGTATCAACTTTGGATTTTCTTACCAATTCGTAAGAATTTCTTAATGACAATTTATAAATCGTTTATATTTGTTTATATTCTGTATATTGAATCTCGAAATGGAAATGATTATACTATAACCATACCTCAAGGAAAGACCTAAAAGATAAGACAATAAAAGAATTTCAGGAAACATCCTACAGGTATAGTTTTTTCATATATATTTTTAATCCTCTCTTTTCAAAAAGGAAACCATCACACCCCAGATGGTTTCCTTTTATTTTTGTCAGATTTTCCCGCCTTGCTTTTCATTTTTGCCTATAATATAATGATGTTTGTTACTTTTTTATAGATTTTCAATAAAGAAAGAGAGGAACGTATGTTTTTACATACGGAAAAAAACTATGTTGGAAAACTTATTTAAATTAAAGGAGAATCATACCTCCGTAAAAACTGAAGTCATTGCTGGTATTACTACATTTATGACAATGGCTTACATCCTTGCGGTAAACCCAAGTGTGCTTTCTGCAGCTGGCATGGACCCTACTGCTGTATTATTAGCTACATGTATCGCTTCCTTTATCGGAACTATATGCATGGGACTTACTGCGAACCTTCCATTCGTACTTTCCGCTGGTATGGGATTAAATGCTTATCTTGCCTATACCGTTGTTGGTGTGATGGGTTATCACTGGCAGGTTGCTTTACTTGCTGTATTCGTTGAAGGTATCATCTTCATCGTATTATCTTTGACCAATGTTCGTGAAGCGATCTTTGATGCGATCCCTTTGAATCTTAAGAAGGGAGTTTCTGTCGGAATCGGTATCTTTATTGCCTTTATCGGTCTTCAGAACGCAAAACTTGTTATTGGAAATAAATCTACATTGGTATCTATCACAAACTTTACAAAAGATTTCCATACTGCTGGAATCTGTTCTTTACTTGCAGTTATTGGATTATTGATCACAGTCATTCTTTATATTAAAAAAGTACCTGGATCTATCCTGATCGGAATCCTTGCTACATGGGTGATCGGAATGCTCTGCCAGATAACAGGAATCTATGTTCCTGATTTCAAAACAGGTTATTACAGCCTGTTCCCTACATTTGCAATGACAGATTTTTCAAAATTAGGAGAGACTTTCGGTAAATGTTTCCAGTATGACTTGGGCAAAGTCGGAATCTTTAATTTTATCGCCGTTGTATTATCTTTCTTATTTGTCGATCTGTTTGATACACTCGGAACTTTAGTCGGTGTCAGCACAAAAGCCGGAATGCTTAACGAGGAAGGTAAACTTCCTGGAATCAAACCTGCATTAATGGCAGACGCCGTTGCTACAACAGCTGGTGCGGTTCTTGGTACTTCTACTGTTACAACATTCGTTGAATCTTCTTCTGGTGTTGCTGCAGGTGGACGTACTGGTTTAACAGCTGTTGTTTCAGGATTCTTATTCCTGATCTCAACATTATTTGCACCGCTCTTTACAGCAATCCCATCATTTGCGACAGCCCCTGCGCTGATCATGGTTGGGTTCTTAATGTTTGGAGCAATCTCTGATATCAAATTTACAGATGACAATATGACAGAAGCCGTACCTGCTTACCTTTGCATCATTGCAATGCCATTATTCTACAGTATCTCTGAGGGAATCTCTATCGGGATCATCTCTTATGTGATCTTGAATGTAGTTTGTGGTAAAGCAAAGAAGATCACTCCTTTAATGTACGTACTTGCAGTATTATTCATCCTGAAATATGCCGTTTTATAAGTATAGAAAAACAGCCGTATCATGATCGATACGGCTGTTTTATTCTTATCTCATATTAAATTAAAATGCTTGTCCTACTGAACGATTCTTCTGACACCCCATACAGCTCTGTAATCAGCATTCCGCACATTGATTCCTGTGTCTTTGCTTCCTGCATGAATGATCTGGTTATCTCCAATGTAGATCGCTACATGTCCTACACCGTTCACTACCTGATAGCAGATCAGATCTCCTGGCTGCTTCTCATTCCATGATACTGCTGTTCCTTCATATCTCTGTGCTGTTGAACTGTGTGGCAGTGAATATCCAAAATGTTTATATACCTGCATCGTGAATCCAGAACAGTCAACTCCATTCGTAAGGCTTTCTCCACCCCATACATAAGGATTGCCTCTAAACTGCATTGCGTAGTCTACAACACTTTGTCCTGTTGCCGTTCCATAAACTTCCCATGTATCTTCTTCCGGTTTTGACTCAGATAGATACTGTGAACTTACATAACAATAAACTCCACTATATCTTACCGTTGTCCATCCAGACCGTTCTCCATAACAGGTGATCTGCGTACCTTTCTTGTATGATCCTGCCTTTGCTGCACTTGTCGACGCTTTCTTACGGATCGTCAAAGAACTTGCCGTTACATATCTTGTATATGTATCTGTTGTTATATTCGCTGCTTTCTGTGCTGTTACAACAACTGGTTTCTTCTTTGACAGATATCTTGTTGCGATATATCGATAATATCTTCCATATTTGATCTTCGTATAAGATCTTTTCTTCTTGTAGCAGCGAACCTTTGCTGCTTTCTTGTATGATCCAACGATCTTTCCCTTATTTGATGCTTTTTTACGAACCACTACGTTATTGGCTGTTACATATCTTGAATAGGAAGCATATACATCATGTGTATGTGAACTCATGGATAAGACCACCATACAACATATACTTACTACACAGGAAATGAGGATTCCAGTAGTCTTTCTCTTCATATTTCCTCCCTTTAGTTCCATTTTTTACCGACTACTTCTAGTTTACTACCTCATTTTTCATATGTAAACCATTTCGTAATATTTTTTTCATAAATTCTTATGAAAAATGTACCTATTTGCAACATTTTTCATCGTTTTGAATCAAATCTTTGATCGTCTGCATGGACAAGTCAATCGATGCGATCTCGTCCGCACATCGTTTTAATTCGGAGCGGATCATTATTTCGTCCTTAATATTTTTCTTATACTTCATCTGATGTTCAAGATTTGCCCAGAAATCCAGCGCGATCGTGCGGATCTGAATCTCTGCATTTAAGCTCAGGTCATTCAGATGAATGATCATATGATAACTTCGATATCCATTTGGCTTTGGATATGCAATGTAATCTTTGATGTTAACCACTTCTATATCATTCTGTAAAGTAATCCAATCTGATACTTTGTAAATATCATCTACAAATGATGTGATCACACGGACTCCTACTGCATCATTTACTTTTGAAACCGCATTTTCAGCATTTGGTTCTTCCCCCTTTTTCAAGAGTTTCTGCTTCATGCTTTCCGGACTTTTGATTCTAGAGCTGCAGTATGCGATCTTTTTCTTATTTTCGTTTGTTTCAAACTGAGTGATCAGATTCTTCAATTGTTCTTCTGCTTTTAATAAAACCGGATACTGTTCTTTATAAAACTCTTCGTATGTCATAAATCCTCCTGTTTTTCATATCTTTAAGATAACCGTGATCAAAAGAGAGTTCCCATCTTCACTTGATGCCACGATCTTCCCATGATGTGCTTCAACCACAGCTTTTGCGACCGATAAGCCAATGCCATAACCGCCGGTCTTGGAATTTCTTGATTCATCCGTTCTGTAAAACCGGTCAAATAAATGATCAATATTTTCTTTTGTCAGTGGCTGTGAGGTATTGTATATAGATAAAATAATATTTTTCCCTTTATGTGCAGCTGTCAGTCTGATCTGTCCCTGCTCGGTACAATATTTGACCGCGTTGTCCAGCAAAATGGAGATTAGCTGCCGGATTGTTTTTTCATCTCCTTTAAGCGACAACATCGGTTCAATATCTACCATAAAATTTTTTCCTTTGACCTTGGCAAGTCCTTGAAATGACTGAGCTTCTTCTAATATTACTTCCGAAAATGGGAATTCGATCATCGTTGTTTTTGTCTGTTTTTCTTCCATCCGTGACAAATAGATCAGATCATTTGTAAGACCTACAAGCCGCTTTGTCTGTAACTGAATATCATCAAGCCATTCATTCTCTCCGTATTCCATCTCTAAGATCGATGTATCTGCATCAATGATCGTAAGCGGTGTCTTGATCTCATGTCCTGCATCTGTGATAAAGCGTTTTTGTTTTTCATAGCTTTCTGCCACTGGCTCAATTGCCCGTTTTGAAAGCAACACCACCAAAATAAAAACGGTGCTAACACCAAAAATAGAGACAAAAAAGCTAGTGACAAGAAAAGTCTGAAATGACATCATGGATTTTGTACAATCCAGAAAATATATTTTTACTCCGTTTGAAGTATTTTCTTTCATATATCTGTATTTTGAAATAAATCCACAGTTCTTGTTACTTCTATTGATTTTTTGTGCATATTTGATCGCTGTTTCTTCATCGATCGCTGAGATATTATCGGTATCCGCTTCACATATCTGTCTGTTATTGCTCAAAAATACAGAAAAATAGCGGGACTCAAAGGAAGTTTCTGGTGATATTCCATTTGTCTTTTTATGTTGAGATTTATAGAGATTTTCTGGCAATTCTCCATCATTCTCTTTCAGGAAATCTAAGATCGTATCTGCATTATGACTCATCTCCCGGTAATTCAGCAAATTGATCGATCCAAGAATCAGAAATAATACAATGATCGTTGATGTCATGGAAATCGCTATAAATTTTATTCGAAGTTTTCGGATCATCCTCCCACCTCCAAAATATATTCTGCGTGACTTGCCTCTGTAATCTGAAGATTTGCGTGGAGTGCTTCTAATTTCTTTCTAAGATAAGAAATGTACATCCATACAACGTTCGTCTGTACCTGTTTTTCATCTCCCCAGATTTTTTCCAACAGACGTTTGTGCGTGATACTGTGGCCCTGATTACATAAAAACATCTCCATCATCTGAAATTCCTTATTTGCAAGACGAAAACTTCCTGTTGGTGATGTCAGTTCAAAAGTCGCTCTGTTTAATGTGATATTTCCGACATGCAAAATTGATTCTGTTTGTGTTGTCTGCGTTCTGATCATAGTACGGATTCTTGCCAACAATTCTTTTGCCGCAAATGGTTTTGTGAGATAATCATTCGCTCCAAGATCCAGTCCTTCTACTTTATCGTCAATCTCTGCTTTCGCTGTCAGCATCAGAATTGGAATCAGATTTTTCTTATCTCTGATGGTTTTTAATACTTCCTCGTAACTAACGCTCTTGATAATGATCTTTCATCTTCTGCAAGTAATAACCGCATTGTGGAATTCCTCCTTTTTTGCATACTTCTCTGATTTTTGATTTATTATAGATGGAAAATGTTATGAATTTGTGAGAAATGGAATTGTTCACAGAACTTTGACATTTTTATGTATCTATCACCAGAAAAAGGCATCCAAACTTAGAATTTCTATGCTAAGCCTGAATGCCTTCTTTCTTATTATTTTACTTTTATTACTTTTCATGTCCGTTCTGGATAATATTTACTTTTCAAGGTTCATCCGACCAATGCATCTTAGTCGGAAAGCTCATGATTCTGAGAGCCTATTAAAATATAAAGGGCAGAATTCTATCTTCTACCCCTTATATTTTTATATCATTATTTCATATCCTTACTAACAATAAAGACAATCCCTATTGGTATTTTCACTTTTCCTGTTGTAATTTTATCATCAAAAAATAAGTCTTTTTCATAAAGTTGAATACTATAGCTTTGATAAAAAATACATGCTTTGATATTTTTCTCATATCCATTTTTCACATTGACATATTGTGAGTCAGAAATTAGCACTTTATTTTTTGGATGAATATTTTTTTCAACAACTTTTTTTAAAATTCGCAGATTTTTGTTATTATAATCTTTATTTACTTGATATTCTATTGATAACTTTTCACGAAATTGCATACCACCTTTCGGTGACTCATACCAAGAAGAATAAACTGGTTCTTGTAGTTCCTTTTTTTCATCTTTAACTTTAATATAATATTCTCCAAATCCAATATCTACAACATTTGATTTATCCGTTATTCTTTTATTTCCTATGATTTTTTTATCCAATGGAATATATCTAATGCTTTCAACGTTTGATACATCTTTTATATAGAAAGATAATAAGCTATTTTCCATATCTTTTGATTTTTTATCATTCGCAAATACATTTTCTGTCTTTCCACTTAATATCAACATACCTAATAAACATATAATTACAACTACATATTTTTTTTATCTTGTTTTCTTTTATCATGATTTTTTCATATCCAATCGTATGTTATCAAGCAGAAAATATCTCAAATAAATTCTCTGCTTGATTAAAATCCTTTTATTATCTATTTTTTATAAACCTTCTAATATTTTCCTCACATCTATATCCTAAAACACAAAATAATAATGCTTGTATTCCTCTTCCTACTGCATTATTAATGTCTGGAGTTAGAACAATAAAAAATAAAATAAGATAACCAATTCCTATAATTAAATATCTATTATTTTTTTTATTTTTCAATTCATTTCACCTACCTAAAACAAAACAAATACAATTAATCTTGCTCCTATTCCCGCAAATGTTTTTGGAATTCCTACTTTTTGTAATGCATGCTGAATTGCGTCTGTAATTGTCCCCTCTGCATTAGCTGCGATATTAAGAACTGCTGATACTTTTTGATATGTAAGATACTTCTCAACCTTTTCTGCTGCTGCTTTTGGTAATTTTTTTGCAGCCTTTCGAATTGCCTTCTCAAATGCTTTAGCTCCTATATGTTTAAGTTTTTTTAACATCGCTTTAGCTGCTATCTTTGCAGCCTTTGATTTTACCCCTCTTCCATAACCATTACTCACATTGATATTATCCTCCTTTAATGAATCATTAAAGGCTTGAGCAAATGCACTCATTTCACTTTTAGTTAATGTAGTTTCTGCATCAGATGATTGTGTACTTATTCCGTATATGATATCATTTTCATCAAAAATATCATCACTCAACGATACATCTTCCTCCGTTGCTGTAATTTCATCAGCATAAACATTAACTCCTGAAAGAGCCGTAGTTCCAATAATAACTGAAGATAAAACAATTGCTACATTCTTTTGAAATTTAAAATTCATAGATGTCCCTCCCTATTGCTAGATTGTTATTTCGTTAACCATATTAGTCCTACCAATTTTTTATGTCAATAGTTTTTTGGTTTATTATTATATACAAAACTAATTGTTTTAATGATATTGATTTTTTTATCAAAATGATTTAGACTGCAGATACTAGTAGATAGAGGATATGCTATTAGTCTTTGTCGGCAGTATAGAGCTGGGGTTTTCCGCCTTTCTAATCAAGAATTTTTACTTTATTATTTTGGAATTAAATTATATTTATATATATAAAAAGCAATCAAATTATTGATTGCTTTTTTGTTTTCAGAAAGAGATTTTGTCAATAGTGATTTTACAAATGCATTAAAGAACATCCATGTCCAACAATCAGAATTGTATCATCATCTGAATACTTTGCTTGTATATCCTCTAAAAAATCATAATGTCTTTTGATCACATCTTGAATTTCCTCACCTTCATATGATCGATAATCCATTTGCATATCATTTAACCAATCTGGAGATTCTATATGCAGCCGATCTACTATTTCCGAAGATACTCCTTCCATAATTCCAAAATTTATTTCTTTTAGTCTTTTATCGTATACAAGCTCTACCTCTCTATCTTCTAATAAGATTTCTGCGGTTTCTACTGCTCTTCCAAGATTGGAAGAATACGCTCTTGTAATCGGAATGTCTAATAATTGTCTTCTCATATCTTGTACTTATTTTTGTCCTGTCTTGCTCAATGGAGAATCACACCATCCCTGAGTCAGTCGTATTTCATTAAAATATGTTCTTCCATGTCTAACAAAAATAAGTTTCATACTGCATTCCTTTCTTCTTACGTTGCTTTGATTCTATGCCCATCTTAGCAGAAAAAACTTTTTATTACAATCCTGGTTCATCTACATCTTTTAATAGTTCTGAAATATCTCCACAAATATACCACTGCTCTTTTACTGGAATATACTTATAAAAATAGGTTTCTTTTTTAATATCTTTCTTTAAAATTTATTTTTTTGAAAGCTCTTTCTCTTTATTTTTTTGTTTTTTATTTTCTATTTCTCTCATAATACTATATGTCAT
>CAJMOO010000061.1 GCA_905215045.1 uncultured bacterium
GAGGGTCTGCCACCGTACGATCGCAGCCACACTCTTTTTCATTCAGATTCGTTCCGCACACCGGGCAAAGTCCTTTGCAGTCTTCTTTGCATAACACTCTGGACGGAAGTTTTGGAACAACTTCATCGAAGATCAGTATATCAAGATCAAGATACTTGTCCTCGATATATGAAGAATCTTCTTCATCAAGATCCGAAAAATCTAATTCTTTCGTCACCTGCACGGAAACCGGATAACTCACTTCTTCAAGACATCGGCTACATGGAATTCCAAGTGTGACTTCTGTCTCAAATGCAAATGATATCTTATCCTTTCCAATATTTCTAAAAACAATCGAAAAATCATTCTTCTCTCGAATAGGATAAGACACACCTTTAAGCTTAATCTCATTCAGGTCGATTGACGCTTCGACGGTTTCTTCATATTTAGGTACTGAAATAATTTTTGATAATTGAATCTTCATACGATCTCCTAAATTTTCATACTGTACTATTATACGAATGTGCTCCTGGTTTGTCAAGTAATTTTCCTTACTTTTATAAAAACAATCCAGAAGCACATTCAGGGAAGCTCTATTTTTAATGAAATAATTATTTTACAAGGGCTACTGTGTCTCTTGCGATCATTAATTCTTCGTTTGTTGGAACACAAAGCAGTTTTACTTTAGAATCATCTGTAGAGATCACTGCTGTTTCTCCATGAACATCGTTCTTCACTTTGTCAAGTTCTGCTCCTAAATATCTAAGGTATTCGCAGATTGCTTCACGTGTGACATCATCATTCTCACCAAGTCCTGCTGTAAATGCGATTGCATCAACACCATTCATGGCTGCTGTATAAGCTCCGATGTATTTTGCTACACGGTATGCATATGCATCTAATGCTGCAGCTGCAACTTTGTTTCCTTCAGCTCTTGCTGCTTTTACATCTCTAAAGTCAGAAGATACTCCTGATAATCCGTAAACTCCTGATTCTTTGTTTAAGATATTTAATACTTCAGATGCTGTTTTGTTTTCTTTATTCGCGATGAACTCGATGATGGCTGGATCAAGATCTCCAGAACGTGTTCCCATGATCAGTCCTTCAAGTGGTGTTAATCCCATAGATGTATCTACAGATTCTCCACCTTTAACAGCTGTTACACTGGCACCGTTTCCTAAATGACATACGATGATCTTTAAGTCTTTGATATCTTTTCCTAAAACTTTTGCTGTCTCTAAAGATACGAACTGGTGAGATGTTCCGTGGAATCCATAACGGCGGATACCATCTTCATCATAGTATTTTCTAGGAATACCATATAAGAATGCTTTCTCTGGCATTGTCTGATGGAAAGCTGTATCAAATACTGCTACCATTGGAAGTCCTGGCATTAATTCCTGACATGCACGAACTCCGATCAGTCCTGCTGGGTTATGAAGTGGTGCGAATACGCTGCATTCTTCTACTTCTTTAATAACTTCATCTGTGATCAGACATGATTTTGTAAATTTCTCTCCACCATGAACGATACGATGTCCTACAGCTCCGATCTCGTCAAGACTTTCCACAACTCCGTTTTCTTTATCTGTTAACTGTTCGATAACGATTCCGATTGCTGTCTTGTGATCTGGCATAGCAGGTGTAGATTTGATCTTGTCTTTTCCTGCTGGCTGATGTGTTAATGCTCCGTCGATTCCGATTCTTTCACATAATCCTTTTGCTAAAACGCTTTCTGTCTCTGAATCGATTAACTGATATTTTAATGATGAGCTTCCGCAGTTGATAACTAAAACTTTCATGAAATATGATTCTCCTTAAACTTTTTCTTATTTATCTGCTTCCAGTGCTGCTGCCTGTACACATGTGATTGCGACTGCACCTACGATATCTGATGCTACACATCCACGTGATAAGTCATTGACTGGTTTTGCGATTCCCTGTGTAATAGGTCCGAATGCCTGCGCTCCACCTAATCTCTGCACTAATTTGTATCCAATGTTACCAGCATCTAAGTCTGGGAATACTAATACGTTCGCTTTACCAGCAACTTCACTTCTTGGAGCCTTACTTGCTGCAACTTCTGGTACGATCGCTGCGTCAAGCTGTAATTCTCCACAGATCAAGTACTGAGGGTATTTTTCTTTAGCGATGTTTGTTGCTTCTACAACTTTTGTTACATCATCATGTTTTGCACTTCCGCATGTAGAATGGGATAACATTGCAACTCTAGGTGTTGCTCCGATCAACTGTTCAAATGTCTTAGCTGAGCTTGAAGCGATTGCTGCTAACTGTTCTGGATTTGGATTCTGATTCAGTCCACAGTCAGCGAATACGAAACATCCGTTTTCACCCATATCTTTAGCCTGTGTATCCATTAACATGAAGGCTGATACAATCTCTGTACCAGGTGCAGTCTTAACAACCTGAAGTGCTGCACGAAGTACGTTTGCAGAAGAGTTGATCGCTCCTGCTACCATTCCGTCTGCATCCCCAACTCTTACCATTGTTGCTCCGAAGAACAATGGGTTGGATAACAGAATCTCTTTTGCATCTTCTGGAAGCAGTCCTTTGCTCTTTCTTGCTTCGCATAAAGATTCGATATATGTATTTAAATGATCACAGTTTTCTGGATCAACAAAAGAAGCCTTGGCTAAATCTAATCCTTCTGCTGCTGCTTTTGCTTTGATCTCGTCTTCTTTTCCAACTAAAATAATATCAGCGATTCCTTCACTGATAACTTCTGCTGCTGCTGTTAATGTTCTCATGTCTGTAGTTTCAGGCAGTACAACAGTTTTCTTATTTGCTTTTGCCTTGTTTTTAATCTCATCAATAACACTCATTTTTCGCGTTGCTCCTTTCAACTTTCCAAAAAGATGAATTTAATCCTGTTAAATTATACAACATCATTTCTTTGTATACAATAATAGTATTTGTATTTTTCGTTGTACATTTCCAGAAAAATCTATATTCTATTCTACATTTTTTTGTTTTCTCTGACAAGATACTTGTTGCTCATTTTTCATTTTTTGTGCAATTTTACTTTTATTCATTTGTGATTTATAATACATTTACAAAATAAACGATTCAAATAAGGAATCTCGAAAGGATATTTTATGAAAACAGCAGCTATCATTTGCGAATACAATCCGTTTCACAATGGTCATGAATACCACATCATGCAGACAAGGAATATCACGGGTGCAGACTACGTCATTGCCATCATGAGTGGAAACTATGTACAGCGCGGAACTCCGGCGGTTATGGACAAAAAAATACGTACCAAGTCTGCCCTTCTTGGAGGTGCCGATCTCGTGATCGAACTCCCCTTATTTGCAGCATGTTCATCTGCCCCTGATTTTGCAATTGGAGCTGTCAGTCTGCTTCACAAACTAGGGGTAATCGACTACCTTTCTTTTGGAAGTGAGTGTCAAGATATTAACAAACTTAAGCAGATTGCATCCTTTCTTATCCAATATGAAGAAGAAATCGAGCGTGGTACAAAAGAGCTTATGAGTCTCGGACATTCTTATCCGAAAGCAAAAGAACTTTATCTTAGAGAGCATCTTGATGATGCTTCTTTGATCGAAGTATTAAAACAGCCGAATAATATTCTTGGGATTGAATATTTAAAAGCTTTGCTACAGTTAGACAGCCCTATCATTCCCGTCTGTGTTACCCGTGTTTCAAACGATCATCACAGCAAGGAGTTGACACCTTCGATTTCTTCTGCAACATCCATCCGTGAAATCTTAGAACAAAACCAGATCAGACCTTTATTCTCAAGAGTCCCTGAAGCTTTGCATGATATCTATCAGATGCATTATCAAAAAGATTTTCCTGTCTGCCTGGATGATTTTTCTCTGCTTTTACATGCAGCTATTTATTCTTGCGAAGATCTTACACAGATCAGCGGTATTTCAAGCGATTTTAAGGACCGTATTTTTAAGATGTTAAAATCTGATCTTTCTTTTGAAGAACTGATCAGTGCCTGTAAGACCAAAAACCTCACCTGGAGCAAAATAAGCAGAAATCTTTTGCATATCATGCTTGATATAACAAAAGAAAAGGTTGAAAAAGCACGAACTTACGATATGTCTCCTTATTTTCAGATTCTAGGTTTCAAACGTTCTGCTTCCTTCCTGATCGGGAATATCAAAAGAAAATCTTCCATCCCTATGGTCCGCCATCTGCGTGTTATGAATGATCCTTTATCCAAAGATCAAGAAGAATTATTATCTACAGAACAACGTGCCAACCAGTTATATCGTACCGTGATCGGACAGAAATTTCATACGATCATAAAAGATGAGCAGATCATCTTCTAGTTTCACCTCCCGCTTCATACACTATAAAAAGAAAGCGGGAGATTTTTCATGAAAACCAGTTTTATCCAGTTTTTACTTATTTTTAGTGTTCTTTCCTTGTTATTTTTTCCACAAACATCGGTCCAAGGCGCAAAAAATGGGCTGATTTTATGGTCTGCAACGATCACACCGACTCTTTTACCTTTTTTACTGCTCACTGGTTTTATGCAATATTACCAAACGTTCCATCTGATCTCCCGGCTCTTTTACCCCCTCAAAAAACTTTTTCCTGGTATCAATGAGGACTTTTTTTACACCTGTATTCTAGGTTTTTTTTGTGGATGTCCCCTCGGTGCGAAGATCATTGATGATTTTATTTCTTGTGGATCTTTTACGAAATCTGAAGGAGAAAAGCTATTATATACCTGCAATCAGATCAGTCCCATGTTCTCTGCTGGATATACTCTTACATTGATCCTTCATGGCAAAATTTCTGCTCTGCGCTTTTTCTTTTGCCTGTATTTTCCTGTCATGTGTTATCTGATCTATCTGGTCTTTTTATTTTTTACAAGCGATTTTCTACATACACACCACTCTTCTCCCACCATTGCACACAAAAAATCAGCAGATCAGGTAATCTTTGATAGTCTTCATTCCATTTTCATGATTGGAATCTGTATTATGATCTTTTCAATTGCCGTTTCTCTTTTAGAAATTCTTCCACTTCCTTTCTATTTAAAAAGAGGATTGACCGCTGTTCTTGAAATCACAAATGCCATCTCCTATTTTGGTTCTTCCCATATGTCTATCAGCCGCAAAGTCATATTATTGTGTATGATCACTTCTTTTGGCGGGTTGTCTGCTGCCGTGCAGACTTTAAGTGTATACAAAAAGAGCAGACTCTCCCTCTGGAAATATCTGCTCATAAGATCTCTTTTTAGTGTTTCAAGCGGACTACTTGCTTATCTAGTCTTCATCTGAAATGAAATCTTCTACCGTTCTTGTTCTTGCCTGTGGAATGCTGACTCCGGAAAGCTGTTCTTCTATCTCTTTCGCATTCGTTTTAATCGATGCAAGATCTGAATCTAATGCGGATAACAACTGGTTAAACACACTCTCCTGTGCTTCTTTGACACTTGCCACATAACCTTGTACATCTTCCATGATCTCATTGACATAGCGCAATGCACCTGCACGGATCTGATCTGCTTCTTCATTCGCATTATGTACAACACTTCTTGCTGTATCTTTGGCGTGAGTTTCAATCTCATTCGCTCTCATCTTTGCCATCTCAACGACCTCATTCTGATCGATCAATTCTCCTGCATCTCTTGCTGCCTGATCGATCATCTGCTGTGACTTCACTCTGGCATCTTCCAAGATCGCATCTTTGTTCAGAATGATCTTATGGCTTCGTTCAATCTCACCTGGAATCTGCTTCCTTAATTCCTCGATCACTGTCATCAATACATCTTTCTCGATCATAATCTTACCTGGACTAAATCTTGCTGGTTTTGCTTCGTCGATCAGTACTTCAATATCATCAATCATCTCATGTAAATACTTCTCACTCATATTCATTCGCCTCCTATGATTTAAATTTCTTCTCTAGACATTCTTGTACGTAAGGCGGTACCATCTCAGAAACATCTCCATGATAAGATGCAATTTCCTTTACGATCGTGGAACTTACATAAGAATACTCAATGCTGGTTGTAAAAAACATGGTATCTAAGTCTTTATCCAATCTCGCATTTGTCTGTGCAATTTGAATCTCATACTCAAAATCAGTTACTGCGCGTAGTCCTCGGACTGATACACTGGCTCCCTGTTGTTTTGCAAAGTCTACCAACAATCCAGAAAATGACATAACCTCTACATTATCAAGATGACTTGTCACTTTTCGTATCATATCAACCTTCTCTTGTGTTGTAAACATTGGTTTCTTTGCACTGTTTACCAATACTGCGATGATCAACTTGTCAAAAACCTTGGCTGAACGCTCTATAATATCAATATGTCCATAAGTCACCGGGTCAAAGCTTCCCGGATAAACTGCAATACTCATCTTCTAATCCTCCACTGTTTTCATCAAAAATGTATGTTTATTTGTCTTGTATTCTTTTACTCTTACAACCTTTAATTTCTCAAAATCTGGTATCTCTGTGTCAAGAGACGATTCCACGATAACTACCGTATCTTCTGTACAGATAGAGGATCGATCTATGATTGATAATACTTCTTCTTCAAATCCTTTCTTATATGGAGGATCCATAAAAATATGATCAAATGTTACATTCTTCGTCTCTAACTGCCTGATCGCTGAATTCACATCTGTTGCCAAAACCTGTGCTTTCTTATCAAGCTTTGTATATCTTAAATTCTCTCGAATGCATCTTAATGCAGGTTTTGCTTTCTCAACAAAATAAGCTTCCTTTGCTCCTCTGCTCAATGCCTCGATCCCGATTCCTCCACTTCCAGAGAAAAGATCCAGAAATGTGCTTCCCGGGATATCATACTGAATCATATTAAATAACGTCTCTTTGATGCGATCCTGGGTTGGTCTTGTCTCCATTCCTTCGATCGTCTTTAATTTTAAACTCTTCGCACTTCCTGCTACGACTCTCATATCTATGTATATTCCTTGTCTTTTATTTGCTTTGCAAAGTTATTCCACTTTTGCTCACTATTTCTTTTATTTTATTATATCTACAGATTTTGTCAACCGACAAACCAATATTTCAGAAAGAGACAGTCAAAGTTTATACTTTCGCTGCCTCTTTCTGAAATCTTATGATGTATCCGGATTGCTTCATTGCTACGCAATTTCGCAATCCTCAAACATCATCTTATCTAATTAGCGAGACATTTCTTCTTCCTGTCTGCGGATCATTTTACGAACCATCTCTCCTCCGACAGATCCTGCCTGAGCAGTTGTTAAGTGTCCGTTATATCCTTCTTTTAAATCCACACCGATCTCATTTGCAACTTCGAACTTAAATCTGTCTAAGGCTCCTCTCGCTTCTGGTACCTCGACTCTGTTTGTTCCTTTGCTTCTTGCTGAAGTTCGTTCTTCCATTTTGAAAGACCTCCATTTCTTTTGTTTGTTGTTTGTTACGTTCATAGTATATGCGAACATTCAAAAGATACACTAGAAGCTTTTACATGTTGTGGAATTTTTTTGTAACTGTTTTTATCATGAATTATTTTTAATAGCGCACATGAAATCCCTTTTCTTTTTCCTCATATGGACGTTCTTCCATTTCAATGTCATCGACTCTTACAAAATGGTTTCCTGTCTGTGTCAATTCTAAAAATTGTTTGATCTGAAGTCTTGTTCCCTGCACTTCTGCGGTAACTGATCCATCCGGCATATTTTTTACCCAGCCTGTCAAATGACATTTTTCTGCATTCATCGCTGCGAAAAAGCGGAATCCTACACCTTGAACTCTCCCTGTAAATCTAAGATAAAAACGTACCATAACTTATCCTCCTATATATTCCTTGCAAGTCCGATCTGTTTTTCTAATCTGCTGTTTTTTAAACTTGAAAAATCAAATCCTGTTTCTTCTAGTTCTTTCACTGCATCTGCCGCCTGCTTCATAATATCTGCGTTGGTATAAATATCTGCCAGAACAAAATCCATCATTCCACTTTGTCTGACTCCAAAGAAGTCCCCTGGACCTCTTAATTTCAGATCTTCATTTGCAATATAAAATCCGTCATTTGATTTGTTCAGTACCTCTAAGCGCTGCATCGTCTCTTTTTTCTTGGAGCTTGTCATAAATATACAGTATGACTGGTATCCTCCACGTCCGACACGTCCTCTTAACTGATGAAGCTGTGCAAGTCCAAAACGTTCTGCATTCTCCACCATCATAACCGTTGCATTTGGCACATTCACCCCGACTTCAACAACCGTTGTTGATACTAAAACATCAATCTTGCCTTCTGAAAAATCATCCATGACTTTCTGCTTGTCCGCTGCCTTCATCTTTCCATGAAGGTAACTGATCCTTACCGATGGTGCAAACTGGCTTCTCAACATCTGCGCATACTGAATGACATTTTCTCCTTCCATCGTCTCACTTTCTTCGACCATCGGACAGATAATATATACCTGTCTTCCCTGACTAACCTGTTTCTCAATGAAACGATATGCCGTCGGGCGGTAACTTGTGTTGACTACGCAGTTTTTGATCGGCAACCGCTCTGCCGGCAGTTCATCGATGATCGATACATCAAGATCACCATATAAAATGATCGCCAATGTTCTTGGAATCGGTGTCGCACTCATAACAAGTACATGTGGTTTCTCACCTTTTAGCGATAAACTTTCTCTTTGTCTTACTCCAAATCGATGTTGTTCATCCGTGATAACCAATGCTAACTTGTTATATTCCACCTTATCCTGAATGACCGCATGAGTTCCGATCACAATATCTACTTCTCCATCTTTGATCTTTTGATAGGTTTCTCTTTTTTCTTTTGTCTTTGTGGAACCTGTCAGCAATGCGATCTTTATATCATAAGATTCTAAAAGTTCTGTAAATGATTCATAATGCTGAGCTGCAAGCACTTCCGTTGGCGCCATCAAAACCCCTTGGTATCCTGCTTTGGCACACATTAATAATAAAATAACCGCAAGGATCGTCTTTCCAGATCCTACATCACCCTGTACCAGACGATTCATAACCTTACCAGACGCCATGTCTTTTGCCATCTCATTTAACGCTCTTTTCTGTGCTGTAGTCAACTCGTACGGAAGATTCTTCACTAGTTCTTTTGCTTCCTTGCAAACCCCGATCTTGTATCCTTCTTCCTTGAGATCTTCTCCTGATGTGATCATATGCATCGCTGCGATAAAAATAAAAAATTCATCAAAGATCAACCTTTTCTTTGCTTTGATCAACTGCTCTTTTGATTCCGGAAAATGAATATTCCAGATTGCCTGATGATATTCCATTGGCTGATATTGATCTAAAATATTTTGCGGAAGATATTCTGGAATATGAAAGATATAGTCTTTTGTCTGTGCCACAGCCTTAGAAACAAGTTTATTGGTAAGTCCACTTGTTAATGGATATACTGGCTGCAATGTCTCCTGTTTAGCTTCATAATCTTCCTGTGTAAAGATTTCTGGATGTTCCATCGTGATCCGTCCATTTTTATAGATCGGAGTTCCCGTAAATATATAATCTCTTCCCTGATGTAATTGTTTCTTTAAATATGGCATATTGTACCAGACAAGCATGATCGTTCCTGTATAATCTTTCGCTGTGCATGTAACAATCTTCATTCTTTTTGCATACTGAATATGAACTTCCGAATTGATACGAACGAAAATAGATACTCTCTGGCCAATCTCGATCTCATTGACATCTTTGGGATCTTCATAGGTAAGATAATACTTTGGATACATCGTGATCAGACTGTCTACATCACGGATTCCAAGTCGTCCAAAAGCTGTCGCACTCTTTTCCCCAATTCCTTTTAATTCTATGATATTTGTTGTGCCATCCATCTTCTGTCTCCTTCAAAATTCTTTATCATATTCTCACGAAAAGCAAAGAAATCCCGCCATCAAGCGGGATTTCCCATCTTCTCTTATTCTACTGATAATAAGAAATAATAAATTGGCTGTCCGCCATATTCTAACTGTACATCACAGTCACCATATGTTTCTTCTACTTTCTCAAGTAATGCTTCTGCCTGTTCTTTGGTTGTGTCTTCTCCATAGTAAATACTGATCAGTTCGCTGTCTTCATCTACCATCTCTTCTAGTAATTCTAACGTGACTTTCTCGACATCCTGTCCGACTTTCTTGATCCCATCATCATCGATTCCCATGATATCATCAACCTTGATCGTAATACCATTGATGGATGTATCTCTGACTGCATAAGTAACTTCTCCAGTCTTCACGCATTCAATGATGTCTTTCATGTTGTCTTCATTCTCTTCGGCATCTGCTTCTGGATCAAATCCAATGATCGCTGAGATTCCCTGTGGAACTGTTGTTGTCGGAATGATCACTACATTCTTATCTTCCACTAAAGACTGTGCCTGTGTCGCTGCAAGAATGATATTCTTGTTATTTGGCAAAATAAATACAGTCTCTGCATTCACCTGCTCGATTGCATTCAACATATCTTCAGTACTAGGGTTCATGGTCTGCCCGCCTTCGATCAGGTAATCTACACCTAACTCACGGAAAATGTCATTCATTCCCTGGCCAATCGATACTGCCACAAATCCAAAGTCTTTTCTAGGTTCTTCTGGTTTGCTTTCTTCTGCCTGTGCTTCTGCCTGTGTGAGATTTAAACGTTCTCTGTGTTCTTCTCTCATATTATCGATCTTCATATTCGTAAGTTCTCCATATGTGAGACCTTTCTCGATCGCTTTTCCAGGATGGTTTGTATGAACATGTACTTTAATGATATCTTCATCTGCAACAACCACGATAGAATCTCCGATTCCCATTAAGAAATCTTTAAACTTCTGTTCTTCTTCCATGGAAATCTCTTCTTTCGTCATAACGATAAATTCTGTACAATAACCAAATTTGATATCTTTCTCTTCTAATGGTGCTTCACTTGCTGTTGCTGCTGGTTTAACTGCTGGCTTCTCAACACTGCTTAAATCAACTTCTTTACCCATTAAAGCATCAACAGCACCCTGTAGGAATTCCACAAGTCCCTGTCCACCTGAATCAACCACTCCTGCTTCTTTCAGAACTGGTAACATATCTGGTGTCTTCTGAAGAATCTCGTTCGCTTCCTTGATCACTACCTGAGCAAATTCTTCAAAATCTTCTGTATTCCTTGCACAATATACTGCCTTCTCTGCTGTTACTTTCGCTACCGTAAGGATTGTTCCTTCCTTTGGTTTCATAACTGCTTTATAAGCTGTCTCTACTGCCTTCTTAAATCCTACTGCAACAGTTTCTGTTGTTAATACGTCCTGATCTTTGACACCTTTATAAAATCCCCTGAATAACTGGGATAGAATAACACCTGAGTTACCTCTGGCTCCTCTTAAAGAACCGCTTGATAATCCTCTTGTTACTTCTTTCACTGTCACTTCTGCTGCGTTCCCAACTTCTTTAGCAGCTGCAAGAGCTGTCATTGTCATATTCGTTCCTGTATCACCGTCTGGCACAGGGAATACATTCAGTTCATTAATATATTCTTTATTCGCCTCTAATCTCTTGG
>CAJMOO010000062.1 GCA_905215045.1 uncultured bacterium
TGAAGGCGAGTTCGCAAGGAAAGCCGGCGGATCAGCGATCTGTAAAAAACGTGAGGAAAATTCTCTAGCTGTTCTTCCGATCGTTTATTTATTTTTTATCATATACTCGAAATCTACAGTTGGCCAACTACAAATTTAAATTTTAAGACAACAACATTCTATCGTTTGCGAATTCTCCGCCGCTGACTTCTTCGAATTTCTGCAATAAATCTGCTACCTTAAGCTTCTTCTTTTCTTCCCCTTTCACATCATAAATGATCTTTCCATCACTCATCATGATCAAGCGGTTTCCGATATTGATCGCATCTTTCATATTATGTGTTACCATCATTGTTGTAAGATTATCTCTGGCTACAATCTTCTCTGTGATGTCTAGTACTTTCTTCGCAGTCTTTGGATCAAGGGCTGCTGTGTGTTCGTCTAATAATAGCAGGCTTGGTTTCTTCAGTGTTGCCATAAGCAATGTCAATGCCTGTCTCTGACCTCCGGATAATAGTCCTACTTTGGATGTCATTCGATCTTCTAGTCCTAAGTCGAGCATTTGTAATTTTTCTTTAAACATTTCTTTTTCTTTTTTTGTGATTCCCCAACTTAGGCCTCTTTCCTTTCCTCTACGGTTTGCCATTGCCATGTTTTCTTCAATCTGCATACCTGCTGCCGTTCCCATCATTGGGTCCTGGAATACTCTTCCTAACATGTAGGCACGTTTGTATTCTGGAAGATCTGAGATATCCTTGCCATCTAGAATGATCGTTCCTTGATCGATCGGATAGACTCCTGCTACCATGTTGAGAGTTGTAGATTTTCCGGCCCCATTTCCTCCGATGATCGTTACGAAGTCCCCAGGATCTAAGTGAAGATTGACTCCATTTAATGCTTTTTTCTCATTGATCGTTCCTTTATTAAATGTTTTATGTACATTTTTAATTTCTAACATAACTTTGCCCCTCTTTCTATGCTGGTGTCCTGCGGTGTGAATATTTTGATTTGAGAGCAGGAATACCGAGTGCTAATGCTACGATGATCGCTGTGAATAATTTCATATCATCGGTACTTAATCCGAAATGTAAAACAAGTGAGATGATCATACGATATACCATTGCTCCTCCGATCAGTGATGCAAGGATATAAGCAAAGTTAAAACGTTTTCCAAAGATAACTTCTCCAATTACAATGGATGCAAGACCAATTACAATAGATCCTGTTCCCATTTTGATATCTCCGTATCCTTGGTTCTGGGCTACTAAAGCTCCAGATACTGAGATCAATCCGTTGGAAATGACTAATCCTAAAACTTTGGATGTATCGGTATTGCCTCCTAAGGCACGTACCATAAATTCATTATTTCCTGTTGCTCTAAGTGCGCATCCGATTTCTGTTCCAAAGAACCAGTACAGGGCTGCGATCACGATAATTCCAATGATAACTCCAACCAATAATGTTGCAAGTGTCTGATCTACCCCTAAAAGGCTCATCATCTGTGTAAATGCTGTATCCTCTCCTAATAATGAAACGTTTGGACCTCCCATAACTCTGATATTAATGGACCATAGTGCGATCATTGTTAAGATACCTGCTAAAATTGCAGGAATCATAAGCTTGGTATGCAGCCATCCTGTGACAAGTCCTGCTAACATTCCTCCGACAAGTGCAAATAATAATGTTAAAAATGGATTGACTCCTTTTGTGATAAGGATCGCACTGATACATCCTCCGAGTGCAAAGGTTCCATCACAGGATAAATCTGCGATATCTAAGATTCTAAATGTAATATAAACTCCCAGTGCCATGATTCCCCATAATGTTCCTTGGGCTAATGCACTATAAAGATTTGTAATTAATGCCATTTTCTACCTCTTTTCTAAATGCACAGAAGTGCCTCCCGCAAATCGGAAGACACTTCCTGATCTTCTTGTAATCTTATATGCAAGAAAATCTTATTTATTATTCTTTTTCTGTGTTGTTACCATCTTAGCTTCTTTTTTTAACTTCTCTGGAATCTTAATTCCTAATGTCTTTACTGTGTCTTTATTGATGATCAGATCCGCATTTTCCTGATATTCAATTGGCATATCTTTTGGTTCAGCTTTTCCTTCTAAGATCTTTACTGCCTGCTTTGCTGTCTGCTGTCCTAACTTGTAGTAGTTAACTCCGTATGTTGCAAGTCCTCCACCTGTACACATTCCTTCTTCAGCTACGATAAATGGAATCTTAGCTTCATTTGCTACCATGGATACTGTATTGATTCCTGCTGCGATCATGTTGTCTGTTGGTGAATAGATTGCATCAACTTTACCTTTTAAGGATTCTACAACCTGACGGATCTCACTGGATTCTGATACTGTTGCATCGACTGTTGTTAATCCTAATTTCTTTGCTTCTTTCTTCGCAAGTCCTACCTGGAATTTGGAGTTTGCTTCTGCAGAACAATATAACATTGCAACTTTCTTTGCATTTGGAATTAATTCTTTTAATAGATTCATCTGTTTTGCTACTGGTGTTAAATCTGATGTTCCAGATACGTTTGTTCCTGGTTTTTTATTTGATTTCACCAGTTTGGCATCGGCTGGATCTGTAACAGCTGTTACTAAAATCGGAATATCTTTTGATTCATTGGCCATTGCCTGTGCTGCTGGTGTTGCGATCGCTAATACAAGATCGCACTTATCTGTGACAAATTGTTTGGCAATCGTCTGGCAATTTGACTGTTCATTCTGTGCGTTCTTATATTCAATCTTGATCTTGTCTCCGTCTTTATATCCAGCTTTCTCAAGACCATCCTTAAACCCTTTGTAAGATGCATCTAAAGCATCATGTTCTACTAACTGAACGACTCCGATCTTCTTCTGGTCTGAACTGTCTTTCTTGCTTGAGCAACCAACCATTGTGGATAATGCTAATGCAGCAACTAATCCTGTTGCCATGACTTTCTTTAATCTCATATTTTTCTCCTCCTTAATATCGTTCCCGATTGCATTCCTTGGCTTTAAACTTCTGAACTTTAAAACTTCAACGCTTTTATGTACTAAATTGTAACACTATGATTTTGTGTCGTCAAGCTAATTTTATTGCTTTATATGGTACATCATATTCCATACAATCTAATATCAATTATTTTATACGCATATTTCTTTATTTCTATGCAAAAAAGGATGAAAGATTTCCCAAATTCTTTCATCCTTTTTCTTCTATCAATTTCTTCTATTGCTGTGCTTCTTCGGCTGCTTTCTTCGCATTCTCTTCTGCAACTGTACGATATTTTATTGTCAGTGTTCTGATCAGTTCTTTTAACTCATCTGTTAACTGCTCTTCTTTCACTCTCCACTCCCAGTTACCACCTACCGTAGATGGTGTGTTGATCCTTGCTTCATTTCCTAATCCAAGATAATCCTGAAGTGGGATGATCACCATATCGCTTCGACTCTCTAATGCAAGAGAAATCAAGTCTAAATGTACAGTTCCTGTTCTCTCGATCGTACTGTATTTTAAATAATGCTCTAAGAATTTCTTATCATCTTCTGATAATGTTTCGTACCATCCAACAACCGTATCATTGTCATGTGTTCCTGTGTATACAACACTATTTTCTTTGTATTTATGTGGAAGATAGATGCTGTCATCATATGCTCCAAATGCAAATTCCAGAACATTCATTCCTGGGAATCCTGTATCATCTAGAAGTTTATGCACGCTGTCTGTTAAGAATCCTAAGTTCTCTGCGATAACTTTCTTCTCACCAAGTTCTTTCTTCATTGCTTCAAAGAAATCCATTCCTGGGCCTTTGACCCATTCTCCATTAACAGCTGTCTCGTCTTCTGCTGGAATCTCAAAGTATTCATCGAATCCTCTGAAATGGTCTAATCTTAAAATATCATATAACATAAAATTATGACGTAAACGTTTCATCCACCATTCGTAATCTGTTTTCTTATGATATTCCCAGTCATATACAGGATTGGACCATACCTGTCCATCTTCTGCAAATGCATCTGGAGGACATCCACCTACAACCGTTGCCTTTCCTTCTTCATCGACTTTAAATAATTCTTTGTGGTATGTAAATGCTGTTCCATCTAAGGCTACATAAAATGGAAGATCTCCTACAATCTGAATTCCTTTGTCATTCGCATATTTCTTCAGCGCAAGCCACTGTTTATGGAAATAATACTGGCAGAAGCAGAAATAACTTTCTGGGAATTTACTTTTCTTCTCGCTCATATATTCTGCATATTCCCCGATCCAGTATTCATTGTCTTTGATAAATTTCTTATAATCTTCATTTGGATGAAATCTGAAATAGGCTTTTCTTAAAAGCTTTCTGTGATCTTCTCTGATTTTCTCATAGTCAACTTTGCCCTTGTTTTCTTCCTTAATTGATTCGAGTTCTTTTTTCTTAAGAAGTCCTTCTTCCAGTAACTGTTCTAAGTCGATATAATATGCACTTCCTGCAAAACTTGAAAACGAAAGATAAGGAGAATTTCCCGCACCGATCGTTCCTAATGGAAGGATCTGCCAGTACTTCTGGCCTGCTTCTTCTAAAAAATCTACAAATTTGTATGCTTCCTTTGAAAAGCATCCAATTCCGTAATCTGATGGTAAACTAAAAATTGGCAATAATATTCCGCTTGTTTTCATTGAATGAATTCTCCTAAAATCTCCTAAAATTTTCTCACAACTCAATATAGTATATCATAAAACATACTTCTTGAACAGAAGTGCTCTTGTACTTAATTTAATTCTATCATTTATTTCTGGCTTTCTTCTGCAACAGCTTTGGCTACTGCTTTGCAGACTCTTTCATCAAA
The DNA here is from genome assembly GCA_905215045.1 of uncultured bacterium. The sequence continues at coordinate 4,806 of CAJMOO010000062.1, forward strand.
TGCACCTGGAATGATATACTCTTCATTTAACTCATCATCACTGATGATACTTGCGATTGCTCTTGCTGCTGCCATCTTCATCTCTTCTGTGATCTGTCCAGCTCTTGCATCCAGAGCTCCTCTGAAGATTCCTGGGAATACTAATACGTTATTGATCTGATTAGGGAAATCGGATCTTCCTGTTGCGATAACTCTTGCTCCACCTTTCTTCGCTTCATCTGGCATGATCTCTGGTGTTGGATTTGCCATGGCAAAAATGATCGCATCGTCTGCCATAGTAGATACCATTTCGGCTGTCACGATATTTGGTGCAGAAACTCCGATAAATACGTCTTTATCTTTGATGATCTCTGTTAATGTTCCAGTCTGTTTCTCTTTGTTTGTGATCTCTGCCATATCTTTCTGTGCTGGATTCATCCAGTCTTCTCCTGGGCATAATGCACCTTTCTGGTCAACCAGGACAACATTTCCTGCTCCGAACTGTAATAACAATTTACAGATAGAAATTCCTGCAGATCCTGCTCCGTTGATCACGATATTGGCATCTTCCATCTTCTTTCCAACAAATTTTAAGGCATTTAATAATCCTGCTGCTACAACAATGGCTGTTCCGTGCTGGTCATCGTGGAAGACTGGGATATCCAATTCTTCTTTTAAACGTTTTTCAATCTCAAAGCATCTTGGTGCAGAAATATCTTCTAAGTTGATACCACCGAAACATGGTGCGATATTTTTGACTGTCTTAATGATCTCTTCTGTGTCTTTTGTATCAAGGCAGATTGGGAATGCATCGATATCTGCGAATTCTTTGAATAACAGAGCTTTTCCTTCCATAACAGGCATTGCTGCTTCTGGTCCGATATCTCCAAGTCCTAATACGGCTGTTCCGTCAGATACTACAGCAACTAAATTTCCTTTTGCTGTATAGCGGTATACTTCTTCTTTATTATCACGGATCTTACGACAAGGTTCTGCAACTCCTGGTGTGTAAGCTGTACTTAAGTCATCTCTTGTCTTTACTGTTACTTTAGAACGTACTGCGATCTTACCTTTGTTTTGTTCGTGCATTTCTAATGCCAGTTTGTTGTAATCCATTTTTGTATCTCCTTTATGATTCTTCAGATTTTGCTTCTTTAAACAGTATACCTTATCAAACAAAGCGAGTCTAGTCCGAAGAGACAATCACAAAAAAGGAGCAGAACTTTTACTCTGCTCCTTCACAGCTTAAAATTGACAAATTGTTTCCTTTATCTGTTTAGCGGTCAATCCAAATTCCTCTTGTAAAAATTCTGCTGTTCCTACTTGTCCAAATTTTTCTTTGACACCAATTCTTTTTACTGGCACAGAAATTCCATTTTCTGCAATCACTTCTGAAACCGCACTTCCAAGTCCGCCATAAATTGAATGATTTTCAATGGTTACAATTTTGCTTTTCCCTTTTGCTTCCTTGATCAATAATTTTTCATCCAAAGGCTTAATTGTGAACATATCTATAACTTCTACAGAATATCCTTCTTTTTCTAATTCTTCAGCACAATCCAATGCCTCAGAAACTAGTTGCCCAGCTGCAATAATTAATATATCTTTTCCTTCTTTTAAAATATTTCCCTGTCCAATTTTAAAAGAGGAACCTTTTTTATATACATTTCGTACAGCCTTTCGATTACTCCTTACATAATGGATTCCTTCCATTTTCAAAAACTCTTTGATGATCCATTCCATTTGTACATCATCTGCTGGATCGCAGATAACTGCTCCTGGGATTTCTCTTATCAATGCTACATCTTCCCACGCTGTATGAGTTCCACCATTGGATGCCACACTAAATCCTGGATCTGAGCCATAAACATTGATTGTATTTCCTGCATATGCACCGGATAAAAATAACTGATCAAATACTCTTCTTGTCGCAAATGGTGCAAATGTATGCGTAAATGGTTTAAACCCTGTCAAAGATAATCCAGCTGCAACTCCCATCATATTAGCTTCTGCAATTCCACACTGAATAAAACGCTCTGGATTTGTCTTTTTAATTTTGGTAAATCCACTTGCTCCACCCAAATCAGCTTCAAGAGCTGTTATTTTGTCATCATCCTTCATAAGTTCCTGCAATGTTTCAACAACGCAGTCTCTTAATTCTCTTCCTGTTTCCTGTCTGTTTTCTGCTAATTGAAACATTTTATCTGGCACCTCCCTTAATGACCTCATCTAACGCCTTGATCGCATCTTGATTAGCTTTCTTAATCTCATCATTATTAAATTTTACAGAATGGTTTGCATCCAACTGTTCGAAATATGGAACTCCGGCTCCTTTTATAGAATCAAGAACAATACATACCGCCTGATCTTTTACATTTTTGGCTCGATTGATTGCTTCATCAATTGCTTCCTCATCATTTCCTTTTACAGTCTGTGTATAAAATCCAAATGCCTTCATTTTATCTTCAATACTAAATGGATTCATTACTTCTTTTGTTGTGCCATCTAACTGTTTTTTGTTATCATCAATAATCACAATACAATGATTTAGTTTATAATGTGCAATATACTGAAATGCTTCCCAGCATTGACCTTCATTTAATTCTCCATCTCCAACGATCAGATATACATACTGGTCTGTTTTGTCCATTTTAAATCCCGTTGCAATTCCTGCTGCTGCAGATGTTCCCTGTCCAAGCGATCCAGTTGTCATATCTACTCCTGGTGTTTTCAATCGGTCCGGATGTGATGGAAGTTTTGTTCCGCCATCATTTAATGTAAATAGCCACTCCCTGTCAAAAAATCCTTTTTCTGCAAGTACACTATACCATGCTGGTCCTGAATGTCCTTTGGATAACACAACCATATCTCTTTCTTTCCAATCAGGATTTTTTGCATCATATCGAAGCTGCTTTCCATAAAGGACACTCATTAACTCTACAATTGATAAAGAACCTCCCATATGCCCATAACCACGTTTTTCTAACATTTCCAAAACGTCTTTACGAATCTTAGCGGATAAAAGCTTCAACTCCTTTAATTTATCTTTCTCCATATTCATAAATCCTTTTTATTTTTCAAACTCTGCTCTTAATTTGTTTTCTAATTCTGTTTTGTCCATAATATTATCTAAAATAACTACTCTTGGTAATTGTTTTACAAAATTCTCTAAGTCTTTTCCTACAACAAATAAATCTGCTGCCCCTTCTGCTGCATCTGATAACGAAGAATGTGTTACACTTACTCCTGATACTCCAATCTTTTGCAGCGTTTTTTCAACATTCATACGAACTAACATACTTGATCCAAGTCCTGAACCACAACAACACATAATTGATTTAATCATAATAAATACCTCCTAAAATCTAATCTTTATTTTTAAGCTTCTTTTTTCTTTGGCATAATAACGTTATAAATAATTGGCAGAAGGAATAATACTACGCATACTCCAAATAATCCTCCACCTTTTACAAACTGAGCGATATTTCCTAAAATAATTCCTGCAATAGAGAAATCTGCATCTGAGAATGTACAGTTTGCAAAGTTTAGAGATCCCATAACTGGCATACAAATTGCTGGAAGAAATGTGATCAGTAATCCATGCAGGAATGATCCTACAAGACATCCTTTTAATCCACCCTCTGCATTTGCAAAAACTCCTGCTGTTGCTCCACAGAAGAAATGAGGAATAACTCCTGGTAAAATAAGCGCTACTGGAATTAATGCCTTATTGATTCCTCCAAGAACAAATAATCCTACAATACCTCCTAAGAATGATACAAGAAATCCCATTAATACTGCATTTGGTGCATATGGGAATACTACCGGGCAGTCAATTGCAGGTTTAGCATTTGGAACGATCTTCTCAGCAATACCACGGAATGCTGGAACGATCTCACCGATGATCAAACGCACCCCACTTAAGATGATATATACACCACCTGCAAAACTTAATCCTTTTGTAATAGCCCATACAATCCAATGTGTTTGTGTTTCACCTTTAAAGAAAGCAGAAATTGTTGGGTCACTCATTCCATCTCTCACAACAACTGCTACAAATGTTACAACAACAAAGAAGATTGTCATTGTTAAACCAATTGCTACTGTTGTATCACGTAGGAAAGAAATTCTTTGTGGAAAATTCACATCTTCTGTAGATTTACTCTTATCTTTAAATAATTTTCCGATCTGTGCTGAAAACCAATAACCAAATCCACCAAAATGTCCAAATCCAAGTTCATCTGTTCCTGTGATTTTTTCCATAGTAGGCTGGCAAAGTGCTGGTGAAATTACCATGATCAATCCAAGAATAAGTCCACCTGAAATCCATAACATTGGACCTGTTAGATTCCCAACATTTAAAATAATTGCTAACATTGCTGACATATATAATGTGTGATGTCCTGTTAAGAAAATGTAATGTAATCTTGAAAATCTTGCTAATACGATATTAGCGATCATTCCAATACACATAATATAAGCTGTATCACTTGCGAAATCAGCTAATCCTAATGATACGATTGCCTCATTATTTGGTACAACTCCCTGCATATTAAAAGCATAATTAAAAATCACACCAAAATCATTTAAAGACCCTGTCTGCAAAAAACTTGAACCTGCTGTCAGTACTAAGAATCCAACAATTGTTTTTACTGTTCCTTTTACAACATCTTCTACTGGTTTTTTCTGCAAAATTAAACCAAATAATGAAATCAGACCTACCAAAATCGCAGGTGTTGATAATATATTAATAATAAAACTCATCTTTTATCCTCCTTGTGTATCTCCATATAATTTCTACACTGCCCCAACAAACAAGTCATAAATTTCTTTTTCATTTGAAGCATCTAAAACTCTTTGCGTACTTTCTTTGCTTTCAAATAATTCTGACATCGCCTGTAGTACTTCCATATGCGATTCCGCATCTGTTGCAGCTAACGTAACAAGAATTCTTACATCGTATCCGTCTTCTTTAAATTTTACTGGTTCTTTTAATAGTGTAATGGCAATCTGACGTTTGATAACTCCTTGTTCTGTACTCCCATGAATCAATGCCACATTTTCACACAGCACATAATATGGTCCAAGTTTTTCTGTATTTTTTATGATCTCATCACTATATCTTGCTTCACAATATCCACCATCTACTAATGGTTGAACTGCTGTATAAATTGCTTCTTTCCAGTCTTTTACTCCTGCAAGAATTTTTATATTCTCCAATTTCAACATGTCATATATCTGCTTCATTTTTCCTCCTGTAAAAGTTCATACAATACATTTTTAACATCCACAATCTCTTCCTGTTCCCATAGTTTTTCTTCATTCTTTTGTTCTGAAAAAATTGTCATAATATCATTTAATAAACGAATGTGTGACTTCTGATCCTGAGCTGATAACATTAAAATAATTTTTGCAAATCGCTGCTTACCGTCTAATGTTATAAATTCCACAGGCTTTTTAAAAACAGTCATTGATAAACCCATGCTTTGTGCTCCATCTTCAATTTCTGAATGTGCAAGAAATACCTGTTTTGTAATAAACATATAGGGACCATATTGGTCTGTCTTATGAATGATGCTGTCTATATAAGACTGTCTGATTGATTTATCTTCTAATAATGTCTCTCCTGAAACTTTTATTGCATCCTGCCATTTTAAGCTTTCTTTTACAATGCGTATATATGGATCTTCTAATATTTCATACAATCCTTTTTGAGGCTTTTTCTTATGTTCCACATATTGTTTCAAAGAATTTTTTGAAAATAGTTCAATCAATTCTTCTTTAAATTTTTGTAAATTATCATTTGTCATATATTTTGATGCAATATCTGTAATATTGGAAATACTGACATTATTTTCATGCCTATATTTCATACATCTTTGCAAAACTTTCATTCGATCATTATCTGTAAGAATCGGATGTACTAAAATCAGATCTTTTTCATTTTCAATTACGACTGTCGAAATCACTACATTATAATCATGTGCTCTCTCATATTCTCTTAATGAACACACGTCAACTACATCTGCATCTGGGACAAGTGTCTGAATCTCACCCCATATCATATTTGCAGTACTGACTCCATTGGGACATACGATCAAAATTCTTAATCTGTTTTCTTTTTCCTGTCCTGCACTGATAAATGCGCCAAAATGTAATGTTATATACGCAATTTCACCTTCCGGAATCGGAAATCCAATTTCTTTTTCCAAATATTTACAGGTTCTTGCTGTGAGTTCAAAGAGATCTCCATACTCATTTTTTATATTATCTAACATAGGATTCGCAAGCTGTACTCCATATCGATATCGATACATTGATGTCTTTAAATGAGCTGCCAATGCCTCTGTTAACTCTTTCTCCTTTGAGAATCCAACTCCTGCAATTCGTGAAAAAGCTTTTACAAGTATCCTGGAAAGCCATTGTGATTCTTGCCCAGATTCTTCTTCCATAAAATCTACCGGTATACTCTGCATTCTTGATCCCAGTAAATGTAATGTCAGATATAATTGTTCACTTTCTTTTAAATCTGAAAATCTTCTAGATACCATTTCATACTCTTTCGTATCCATAATCTCCATTTTTTCTTTTTTCGAAAATTCAACAACATCTGTACGATTATCAATGGTTGAAAAGAACACTGCAATAGTGTATAACGTTCCTTGTACATATTGAACATCCAACGCGTTTTCAATATCTTTTAATC
>CAJMOO010000063.1 GCA_905215045.1 uncultured bacterium
TATAAGCACTGCTCTGTTTTGGTTTCTTCTGGATGCGTTCTCTTGATCCCCATTCAGTCCATTCGCCTGTAATAAGGTCAAACACATCTCCGCTGTATGGTGCTCTGGCTTTGAATTTGTATTCATCTTTTAAGCATGATGTAAATGCTTCACAGACCGCATCTTCTCCATGAACTACAAATACTTCTTCCGGTTTCTTCTCGAAACTATTGACCCATTTTAATAACCCGTTCTTGTCTGCATGTCCGCTTAAACCTTCTAATTGTACGATATCTGCTGCCACTTTGATCACCTCACCAAACAGTTTTACTTCTTTGGCTCCTTCGATCAGTGATCTTCCCAGAGTTCCATATGCCTGATATCCTACAAATATGATCGTATTCTCTGATCTCCACAGGTTATGTTTTAAATGGTGTCTGATTCGTCCAGCTTCACACATTCCGGATGCTGAAATGATCACCATCGGTTCTGTTTCAAAGTTGATCTCCTTTGATTCTTCTGTCGTAATGGATAAATGAAGATTGGAAAATGTGATCGGATTAATTCCTTGTTTCACTAATTCCATAGCTTCCTCATCATATGTTTCATCAATATTCATATTAAAGATCTTCGTTGCTTCCACTGCCAATGGGCTGTCTACAACAACTTTGAAATCTCCATGATTCTTGATCCTATCTTCAGCCTTGATCTGACGGATATAATATAACAGCTCCTGTGTTCTTCCAACTGCAAATGATGGAATCACGACATTCCCGCCTCGATCAAAGGTCCTCTGGATCACATCGGTCAATTCTGTCACATAATCCTGATGTTTTCCATGATAACGGTCACCATACGTAGATTCCATAATAACATAATCTGCTTCTCTCGTATAGCTCGGGTCTTTGATCAATGGCTGGTTAAAGTTTCCGATATCTCCAGAGAATACCAGTTTCTTTTCCACATCTACTTCCCTTAACCATACTTCAATGCTGGAAGATCCTAACAGATGTCCGATATCTGTAAATTTGATCGTAATGCCGTCAGCAACTTCAATCTGTCTGCCATATGGGCATGGCACGAAATACTGCATGACATTGATCGCATCATCCATCGTATAGATCGGTACAACTTCTGGTTTTCCAGATCGCCTTGCTTTCCTGTTCTTCCATTCTGCTTCAAATTCCTGAATGTGTGCACTGTCTTGCAACATGATCTCACATAGATCGGTTGTTGCTCTTGTCGCATAAATCTTTCCTCTGAATCCTTTTGCATACAACAGCGGGATCAGCCCTGAATGATCGATATGTGCATGTGTCAGCAGGATAAAATCAAGATTCCCTGCATTCACTGGAAGATCAACATTCTCGTATACATTTAACCCTTGTTCCATTCCATAGTCAACAATAAATCTTTTGCCGCAAGCTTCCACATAATGGCAACTTCCGGTCACTTCATGATCCGCTCCGATAAACATTAACTTCATGGCTTATACCTCCTCTGAAATATAGATTGGGCCAGCCGGCACGATATCTTTTAGATACTCATGCTCTTTTAATATCTGTCCTGCATCGTAGTCAAAAAACACCTGTGTCAGCTCGTCGATTGAAATTTCATCTTCCCATCCCTGTGCATCCGTTGTGTGTATGTCTAATGTCTCATCTTGTGGTATGTCTGCACGTTGAATGGATATCTTATGATTCAGACATTGAAACTGGAATACTCCATTCTGATCCTTGATATATGGATCTTTCACCAATATCCTGAATGTAAAATCGTTCTTTCCTTGCAAGATATCTCCCCAAGCAGCAAGGTTCGTGATCCTTGCCATGATCTTTGGTACTTTTTTGCTTTGTATAAAATCCTTTCCTGTTGAATTTCCCTTGAATAAATTTCCTTCTGTGATATAAATCTTCTTACCTTTGTGTCGTTGTTTGATCTGGTTAATCATATGTTCTGGCTCTAAAGAATACGCCCATCGGATATATACTTCATCTTCTTCAAAACTTTCTGCAAATACGCCTTGTAACAGATCGTCTTCATAATAAGCTAAGAGGCTTCCATCTCCACTCTGGCTTTCTTTTTCCAGTCGTCTCAGGTATGGTTCATCCGGAACTGTATATATCTTGTATTGTTCCATAAACCGCTCTAAAAAATTCTGGATCGTCTGATAATCTTCTGCCATTATATGAACGATCTTATGATTTCTATCCGTTGTATCATCTGTATATAAAATGTTATGATCATCGATCATTGTTTCTTCCCAGTCCATCACAAATCGAAACTGAAATGGTTCATAATATGCTTTATTCGCAGGCATCAGATACGTAAATGGCTGTTGCTGCTCATGCATATCATTGAAACACTTCTTAAGCATCTCTGCCATGATGCCTCTTCTTCTATATTCCTTCCACACCGCAACTGCTACAATATAATTTAATGTATATGTCTTCTTTCCTGCTCTTATGTGATATGGATTTAAATGGATCATTCCTAAGATCTTGTTGTCTTCTTCTGCCAGTATCACTTGATTCGTTGCATATATCTCTTCAAAATAATATTGTGCAAACGGCTCTGGATCTTCAAAAATCTCCTGATACATGTCATATACTGGCTGTTTGTCTTTGTTTTTCTGATAAACGATCTCCATGCTATTTCCTTTATTCTTATTTTGTTTCATTCAGCAGACACACTGCCTGTGCACTGATCCCGAGTCCCTCTCCTGTGAATCCTAAATGTTCTTCTGTCGTTGCTTTGACATTCACCTGATCTGGATCTACTTTGAGGGTCTTACTGATATTTTCTTTCATTGTTGGAATATAATTTAATAACTTTGGTCTCTGTGCAATGACTGTCGCATCCACATTCCCAATCTCGTATCCTTTTTCCTCGATCAATCTTACAACTTCTGCTAACAACTTCATGCTGTCTGCATTATGATATGCAGGATCTGTGTCTGGAAAATGCTTTCCGATATCTCCTAATGCTGCTGCCCCAAGGATCGCATCCGTGATCGCATGCAGCAGAACATCAGCATCTGAGTGTCCTAATAATCCTTTCTCATATGGTATATTTACTCCGCCTAAGATCAAGTCTCTTCCTTCTACTAACTGATGGACATCATATCCCATTCCTACACGCATATTCTTGCTCTCCTTTTTTTGTTTTTATTATAACATGATTCCACTCTTTTATCATGATTTTTAGCAGAAAAAAAGACATATTCATATCGAATATGTCTTCCGAAAGTAGCGATGAGCAGATTCGAACTGCTGACACTACGGGTATGAACCGTATGCTCTAGCCAACTGAGCTACATCGCCATATGTTATGAAATTACTCCATGAAGTTCATGGATAGTGGGACCAATAGGACTCGAACCTATGACCCTCTGCTTGTAAGGCAGATGCTCTCCCAGCTGAGCTATGATCCCTTGTGTCTCTCAAGCTCTCTTGCCTGACGACAAAATATAATATACTCTTATTTTCGATGAATGTCAACACTTTTTTTAATTTTTTTTTGATATTTTTATTTTATAGATAGAAACCACGTAAAAAATGGCTTATTTACGTGGTTTCTTCATAATTTATTTTTTTATATTTTTTCGGATTTTATCGAAATTTTCTATGCAATAAAAATAATCCTCCTAAAATCAGAATGATTCCTCCTATGAATGAAAGCTCATCTGTCCGTCCACCTGTCTTTGGAAGATCCAATATAGAATCATTCGTAACATTGTACGTCAGATGATAGAAGTAATAATCATTTCCCTGTTTGATTGCTTTACTTGTATCCACATTCTGTTTATCCACCTCTGCCTGTGACATCGTCATTGGCAGTGTAACGATGATTGGTTCTTTTAACAGATTCTTTCCAACCGCTGTCTTTGTCTCTGTGATCGTATAAGTATCAGGAAGCAGTCCATCAAAAGTGACTTCTCCAGCAGAATCTGTTTTGGCCTTCGCTACTTCTGCTCCATCAGATGATGTGATCACAAATTCGATATCTCTTAATGATTTCCCCTTAGAATCTTTCTTGATAAGTTTTACAGATCCTTGGATCATCTGATTCATAAACTTCGCTCCACCTGTCAATTGTGCTTTAGCTGTCGTTCCAGTTGGTCCAATATCGAACGTCACAGTTTCTTTCTCCTGATCGATCGTTGCATTGCTGCTGTTGCTCTTAATATTGAGTAATTTGAAATACTTGATCATACCTCCTTCATTACACGTATAAGTGCCATATTCCAGATCATCAAACGTCACAGACAGTTCGATCAGATCTCCCGGATGATCTTTCATCTGTTTTTCAACCTCTGCCTTTGTGAATTTGACTTTCTTCTCATAACTGTGTTTCTTTCCATAGACATCGGTTCCAGTCAGTGTAAATATAAAAGTCGGATCCCCAACATCCATATTCAGATTACCTGGTTCCAATGCTTTTGTGATCGTAATGCTTCCTTTCGGCCCTGTACGGTCATGTGTGTTTGTGATTACTGTAAGATCCTGATCATTTTCATCCGTATCATAGGTTGGTCTGTATCCGATCTCAGATTCTCCCGTGATCAATCCTTCTTCGACTTCTTTCCATGTATAATTGACTTTTTTACCATTGACTTTCACAGGAAGTACCTTACTGGACGCTTTCCAGTTATTCTTCGCACTGAGCATCAATGTTTCTTCCACTTTACCATCAGCCAACAGATTAACTAAGACAGACTTTGGGCGTATGCCATCTTTATTCCCATGATCATTCCATACCTTTTTAACCTTTTTCTTCGTCGTATCTGGTGTATGCGTATTCGTGATCATGATATTCTTCGTTGTTGTACCATCATCATCTATTGTCTCATTTGTCTCGTAAGTATCGACATATCCTGTTTTTGCATTACCTGTCAGCTTATCATAGACTTCTTCTTTCACTTCATACTCAAATGGTTCGCCAGCTTTGTCATACTTATCGAGGCAATGATACGTTACATCATCTGACCAGTTATTTGTTTCGTCTAATGTAATAGCATTCTTGTATTTCTCACCATTTCTATATAATTGAGCTTTGATCGATATCGGCCTCAGATCATCTCCATTGTCACCATCTTCCCAAACCTTTTGTACATTGATATCGACATATTCTGGATTTTCATGGAAGTTCGTAAACGAAATCACATACATCGCATTATTCCAGTGTGTACTCGTCAAAGTATAACCTTCGGGAACATCTTCACGAAACTCCCACTTTTCACGATCATCCTTCTTGATATCCGTAAACATTGTCCAGTTATTATCTTTTGTCAGTGTATACACCTTTACTTCTTTTGTTGTCTTATGTGTTGCCTTGATCGTAACAACATCTGGACGGATCTTTGCTACATTGTCATGATCATCCCATATCTTCTTCAATGCAATATAATCCAGTTTCTGGTTGACTAAAGTATCTGAATCATGCACATATGTTGTTGTATCATTATCCGTATTATTCTCGGCTTTTACATCATGAATGAGATTTTCTTTCGTATCATTGATCACTTTACCCTTAAATGTTAATGTCTTGTCCGATTTCTCGTATCCATCTGGTGCGTAGATTTCTTCTACCTCATACATATCACTGTCTGTTCCATCCTTTGCATAGATATCGGTCGGCAATCCAATAAATTCCAGATATTCAAACTGATCATCCTGTGATGTAGTGGTGGCGATCGTATCACCCTTCTTAAAGATATTTTCTCCTTTGCTATTAACGATATCTGTTTTCGCTTTTAAGGCAAATATGGCTCCCGCCAGCTTGTTTCCGTCTTGATCAGTCTTGATCAGGTGGATGCCGTATTTTTGCAAAGTATCATTAGCTTTGACATGAATACTTGCTTTCTTTGCAACCTTTAAGGCGATATCTTCCTCTTCTGAATCCAGAACCTCTACCGTAGTCTTGATCGTTTTCTCTGGCAGATCTTTATACGATCCTTGGTTGTTAAAACTGATATTGATCTCGTATTTTCCTGATTTTTCTGCATATGTCGGTGTAAATGCCACATCTTTATCCGTCACTTCCACATCTTCTGCTCCATCGTCATCATAAAGGATTCTCCAGCTAAAGTCCTCTGCCTTGAATTTATCACCTTTTAAGAACCTGTTCTTTGGCATGGCAACGATCTTTAACGGCTGTTCCTCGATAAACTTATCTTCTTCGATCTTTAAGATCTGATCCATGACATATGTTGTCTTAAGAACTGGATTTCCATAGAACATCTGGCTGACATCTTCTACATTGGAGGTATTGAAAGATGAAAGATCGAGTGTTTTGATGGAATCCATGGCATAAAACATCTGACTCATATCCACAACTGCGGATGTATCAATATTTTTAAAATGGATCTCTGTGAGATTCCTGCAATTTTTAAACATTTTAGATGATATTGCATTCATGTAGATGACCTGTCCGGCTCTTTGACTTGAGATATAACAATCTCCATCATCGTTCCAAAGCACAATACTGCCATCTTTATTCTGAGAAACATCCGTTGTCACAGCTCCTTCTGGTGCACTCTTCCACGTGAAAGTCACAGATTCCGCATCCTTGATCTTCTGGTTCAATTTTTCGCCTTTTTCCAACACATAAATACCTGTACTTACATTATTGTCTTCATTTCCAAACGGATCTTCCTTGTCTGGTACTTTATCATCATCACGAATATCATTGATACTTCCTGCAGTTGTATCCCATGTCAGTTCTACTTCATGTTTTTCCTGATCTTTGATATAGCCTGTCGGAGACTTGATCTCTTTTATGTAATACTTTCCTAAATAGAAGTTAGTTGTTTCTTTTCCATCCATATCCTTTCTTGTAAAATGGATCTCCTTCTCTTTTGTCGTTGTCTTTTGATCGATCAGTTCGTCCTTCTTCCATACGAGCGTTCCGTCATCTTTCTTGATATTCTCATCCGCATACAGCCCATAGACTGCTCCTGCGATCTGATCGTTGTCATAGATAAAACTCTGAGAATCCTTGTCATAATCTGTTAAGATATCTCCCGTCTTACTGAACGTAATTTCTCCATAGACTGGCGTATCCATCTGTTCAAACCTGCAGCTTCCATTTCCAGCATTATCGTACGTGATCTTGATGCTTGTGGATTCCCCGCTTAACTCAAAAGATTTTTCTTCTGCGTCATCCATGTTGTAGCCTGCTGGCGCAGCAGTTTCCTTAATCGTATATTTTCCATATGGAAGATAGCACTCTGCAGTTCCATCTCCACTCGTTCCTGTAGTCAAAGTTGCCACAATATCCTGATCTTCATCATAGATTTCATAGACTGCATCATTTAACAGCTTCTTTGTCTCTGATGAACGTTTGACTAGTTCGATCCTGATCTTATTTTCATCATCTTTATACGGACCAAACGTGACTGTCTTATGGACATCAGACTTGATCAAGACCACATCTTCATCTTCCATCATTTCATGCTTTGGATCACCCTTGATCTGATGCAATGTATAAACACCGATCGCTAACGAGATTGAAGTTGCTTCTCCTTTTTCATCAGTTATCAGAGTATCGACCACTTCTCCATGCGGATCAATGATCTGAAATTCCGCCCCAGATTCCGGTACATACTTATCTTTATTTACGGACATTTGCTTTTTGATCGAAATCTTTGCGGATTTTGTATAATCGTCTTTTAAAACGAATTCATACACTTTGACTTCATCCTCGATCGATGCTTTCATTTCTGTGGAATACTGCGGTAGCGCAAGGTCATAGCCTTCGACACCTCTGGTCTGCACGACTATAAACCCTGTCTTCTTTACGAAATCTTTTAGGAGCATCGCTGCCTTTCCTTCGGAATCTGTGACTAATGTTCCAAGAATCGCATCTCTATTATCTTTTTTCAGTTTTTCAATGTAATGAAGCCTGTCCTGTGACGTTGCCAATGTCTGATCCTTGAAATCTTTCACCATAGATTCATCCAGTACAACAAACTCAGCCCCTGGTTCTGGTTTAGACTTTCCATTCTTGACCATCGTTTTTCTGACCCGGATCTTGTTTCCATTATAATAATTATCCAGCTCAAATTTTTTAAATTTCTTATCGCCATCTTTGATCGTTACATCAAAATCATCAGCAATCTTATAATTATCACTTCCTTTTGTCTGATGAACCGTGTAGATGCCAGGATCTAACTTTCCAGATTGAGCTGCACCATTTTCATCCGTGATCAATGTTTCTATGACTTTCTTTGTCGACTGATCGATGATCTGGAATTCTGCCTTATATTCTTCTTTTTTTGTATAAGTTCCAGTTTCCTTATCACTGATCCTTGTAACCTTTGTCAACATGATCCCTGCATGCTGCTTTGGATCGTTTGATTCAACCTTATAGATCATTTTAGATCCATCAATGCTTACCCATTTGTCCGGTACCATATCATATCCATCGGTCGTTTTCGTCTGATGAATACGGTAAGCTCCATAAGGAAGTAAATCTGTTTCTGCGATCCCTTTGTCATTCGTTGTGATCGTCTGTTTTAAGTTATTCTTGGAATCATAAACCTCAAAAACTGCCTGTGCTTCTGGAACATTTTCCCCGCCAAACGTCTTTACAACCTGTATCGTTCCTTCATATTGCTCTTCTTTCAGATACTGGGATGTATTTTTATCGACCGTGACTGATATATCATTACCAGATAACTTATATCCCAACGGAGCATACTTCTCATGTAAACGGTAATATCCCGGATACAGATCTGTCACTTTTGCATAACCATCCGCATCAGTTACCATCTGTGTCACAAGTGTTCCTGCTTTATAGACAACACTCTTGTTATCGGAGCCTGTGATATCATGGTCAGCATATAGCTCATAGACAGCATTCTGCAAGTTTGCTTCAACTCCTAGATCCCCTCGTTTATTCTTTACAGTTCCCTGTTTAAAGATCTCCAGATCACTCTTTTGAAATTCATTGGTATAGTTAAATGTGAATGATCTGACTCCACCCTGTTCCACTTTGCTCTGATCTGTCTGATCTGGGATCAGGTGTCCGAATGGGGATTTTGTTTCCCTGACCATCCAAGTGTGGACCGAGGCACTCTTTAAGGCTGAAATCTTCTGCTCTGCAAGTTTTTGTGCTTCCTGCATTGCCACAGCATATGCTTTTGCCGAAGAATCGTACCAGCCATTATCTGTCGCTTCTTTTTGCTGACTTTTTGAAAGATCGTTCCAATTCTTTACATAAGTCTTTTTCGTTGATGTCACACTATAACTTACCGTTCTTTGAACAGTATAAGAAGCTTCTCCATTGCCATCGGTTGTTACACTTCCTTGATAATTCCCATCCATATAGATCTGAAATACTGCTCCAGAAAGCCCTGCTCTTGTTTCCGCATCTTTCTTTTTGATCTTGATCCTTACATTATCTGGGCTGGTTCCTGACTTTGTTGCACTCGTTTTCGCTTTTTCAATATCTGGCGGTGTATGACGAAATCCGAACAAAACCTGATGAGAATCCAGTTTCTTCTTTTTCACACATTTCTTCACTGTATAATAGTAGATCGTTCCTTCTGGATCCTGATCACTGATCATTTTACAGAACTTTTTTGCATCTTTCTGCGAATAACCTCTGTCCACATTTTTTCCTGCCTGATAAACGGTATTTTGCTTATTCGCTCCATGTCCACATGCCCAGATGTATGCCTGACACAATGACAGATCTTTTGTATTCTTGCCGCTTGACCTGAAATACCAGTTTAATGCTTTTGCAATTCCCTTTTTTTCATAAGTTGCTGCATTGATTGTCTTGTATTTTAAGGTATCTCCAGAACACATGGTCTTTCCAGAGTTTAAGCAAAACACTCTGTGTCCGTCAGCTGTCATACTCCACAGACCTTCTGATGCAGGACGATCGATCTCTGAAATCTTATTATTTGATAATGCCTGGCTCATCACCAGTTTGGCTTCTCCTGTGAAAGCCTTGACGTCTCTATTCTTCAGGAACAGTGATTCTCCTGAACCACTCAGATACATTGTCATGATCATCAGGAGGGTAAGAATACTTACCGATATCTTTTTACAGATCGTCTTCATTTGTTTCAAACTTTCTTCCTCCTTTTTACTTGTAACGGTTTGTGAAATATCCTGGCTGCCCTTCCTTGTCGATCCTTCCATACTCAGAATCTACGTAGTCTCTCGAAAATCCAGTTCCATTCTGCCCTTCCAGTTCGATCGAGCCATTAAACATGCCGTCATCATGAATAATGTTGTGTGTGTCAAATGATCCATCTGTTTTCTTCCAGACAGCATACAATTCACAAGTCTGTCCAGCATCGCAGAGAGTATTGACTGCCTGTCTGTCGGTATATTTTGCTTTGATCGCATTCGGATCTTCACTCCATCCAAGGAAGGTATATCCCGGCCGTTCAAATGTATTTGCTGGCAGGATATCATCCTGTCCATATTTTAATTCCACAGTCTTTTTGCTGCCTGATGCACCATTTCCATCAAATGTTACTTCATAAGAGTTCTTGGACCAGACAGCATAAAGTCTCATACCCTCCGTGTTACTCCATGTGATCGTCTCTTCTGGAGAATACCGTGCTCTCACCGCATGTTTATCTGTATTCCATCCAACAAAGGCATAGCCTTTTTTCGTGTATCCATTCTCAGCAAAGCTGTAATTTTGATCGTACGTGGCTTTCCCATCATTCACATATCCAGAATCTTCTCCATTTCCATCATAGTTTACAGTGTATGTATTCGCTGTCCACTGGGCTGTCTCTGTATAATTACCACATACCAGCCAGCCTGTATTAGACATCCATTTTGTTCCTTCATCCAGCCATCCTTCCAAGGTATAACCTCTTCTTGATACCGTTGGAAACGAAAAATAATCTCCATCCGTAAAATTCCATGTTACATCTGCACCATCTCCACCATTTCCGTTGTAATAAATGCTGCGGCTTGGCTTTTCCAGATTCAGATTTATAGAACACCAGTCATAAGTTTTCCATCCATCTCTGTCAGCAGAGGCCACTCCAACCAATCCAGTACTGACATGGATATTTACTGATTTCCAATGTTCTTGAGTATCATGATAGGAATTTTCCCAAAATCCATCATTTCCTCCGCAATAAAGCGTTATATCCTTGCTCGGATCTGAAAATACTGGTTTATCCACCGTTACCCATTCCCAGGATCGATGCTGTTCATGGGCCGGTAACAGATACCAGACTTTGATCGTTAAAAGTGTATAGTTGTTGTTACTGTTCTTCTCTGAATATATCGTCTGTTTATTCACTGTAAGCTTATAATCTCC
>CAJMOO010000064.1 GCA_905215045.1 uncultured bacterium
GAATTGTTCCATTTCCCTGTAATCCCATACCAAGAACTTCTGTTAAACAGTTCATGGAGTTTGCTGTGTACATACCTGAGCATGATCCACATGTTGGGCATGTTTTATTCTCAAATTCATCTAATTCTTCTTTTGAAATCTTACCTGCTGCATAAGATCCAACAGCTTCAAACATGCTTGATAAGCTTGTCTTGCATCCTTTTACACGTCCCGCAAGCATTGGTCCGCCGCTGACGAACACTGTAGGTACATTGACACGTGCAGCTGCCATTAACAGTCCTGGTACGTTCTTATCACAGTTTGGAACCATAACTAAAGCATCAAACTGATGTGCTAATGCCATACATTCTGTAGAATCAGCGATCAGATCTCTTGTTACCAGAGAATATTTCATTCCGACATGTCCCATTGCGATACCATCACATACAGCGATTGCTGGGAATACAACTGGTGTTCCACCAGCCATGGCAACTCCAAGTTTGACTGCATCTACGATCTTATCAATATTCATATGCCCTGGTACGATCTCGTTATAGGAACTAACGATTCCGACTAATGGCTTTCTCATCTCTTCTTTTGTGAATCCTAATGCGTTAAATAACGATCTCTGAGGGGCGAATGCTTCTCCCTCTGTAAATGTATTACTCATAAAACTAACCTCCTAGTATAATATACCTTCTTCTATCTATGACAATTCTTTATCGATTGACAATGATTATTTGATCTTATCGATGATCAGCTGTCCCATTTCTTTACATCCGACTTTCTTCATTCCATCAGACATGATATCAACCGTTCTGTATCCATCTGCTAAGACTGCTTTGACTGCTGCTTCAATTGCATCTGCTTCTTTGTCAAGATCAAAAGAGTAACGAAGCATCATAGCTGCAGAAAGGATTGTTGCGATTGGGTTTGCGATATCCTGTCCTGCGATATCTGGAGCTGATCCGTGGCTTGGCTCATATAATCCAAACTTACCTTCTGCAAGACTTGCAGATGATAACATTCCGATAGATCCTGTGATCATACTTGCTTCATCAGATAAGATATCTCCAAACATGTTCTCTGTTAAGATCACATCAAACTGACGTGGATTGTTTACTAACTGCATTGCACAGTTGTCAACTAACATATGTTCATATGTAACGTCTTCATAATCTTTGGCTACTTCTTCTACGACTGCTCTCCATAATCTGGAAGAATCAAGTACGTTTGCTTTATCAACACTGATCACGTGTTTGTTACGTTTTCTTGCGATATCAAATGCTTTGATCGCGATTCTTCTAATCTCGTTTTCATTGTAAGATAATGTATCAACAGCTGTTCTTACACCATCAACTTCTTCTGTATGTCTTTCTCCAAAGTAAAGACCACCTGTTAATTCTCTCATGATGACCATGTCAAATCCATCACCGATCACTTCGTCACGAAGCGGACATGCTTTCTTTAATTCATCATATAAGTATGCTGGTCTGATATTGGCAAATAATCCAAGGGATTTACGAAGTTTTAATAAACCTGCCTCTGGTCTTAACTGTGCTGGAAGTTTGTACCATGGAGATGTACTTGTGTTTCCTCCGATAGATCCCATTAATACTGCGTCACTTTTCTTAGCAATCTCTAAAGCTTCTTCTGTTAATGGCTCTCCGTGAACATCAATGGATGCTCCACCCATTAAAATCTGTGTGTAAGAAAATGTGTGTCCGTATTTCTCACCTACAGCGTCTAAAACTCTCATTGCTTCTGTGACGATCTCTGGTCCGATTCCATCACCTTTGATGACTGCTAAATTACAATTCATATCTTCTTCCTCATTTCTTCTTGGTATTACTTATGTCTGTCAATGAATTGGCAGATTTCATTTACCCTAAAACTACTAATGCGATAAACGCTCCGATACAGCTTGCACATGCAACTGTAACAATATTTTTTTCATTATATGCAAAAATCATCGCAATTGCAAATCCAATTGTCGATGCGATCAAATTTCCTGTCGCATAAAACACTGCCGGCATGATCATAGCTGCCAGTACAGCGTATGGAACATAATATAAAAATGATCTGAAAAATCGATTCTCTATCTTCTTCTGTATTGCAACCAGTGGGATGACTCGTATTAGATATGTAGAAACTGCTGTGACTGCAATGTAGATCAATAATCTGCTAAGCTTCATGAGTCTCCTCCTCTTCTACTGGGAATAAAACTGCTCCAAGTGTTGCTGCGATCAGTGTACAAATGATGATCACAAAACCACTGGATACAAATGATAATGCTTTAATGTATTTAAATAACAAACTGATGATCATAGATATAATGATCACGATCGTTATATGCTTATCGTGTCTTGCCGGTGGAATAATGATTCCGATCAACATTCCATAAATTGCAAGTCCCAATGCATTCCTCAAGATCAATGGCAATAATGTATTGGCTGTTGCTCCTAAAAGAGTTCCTATCGTCCAGCTGATCCAAGGAATTGACATCAATGCATAAAAATACTTTGGCGTAATCTCTTTTCTCCCAGCACAGGATACTGCGAAGATCTCATCCGTTACCATAAATGCCATCGAAAGCCGGTTCCAAATCGTTGACTTCTCACTTAACTTCTGTCCGATCGCGATTGACATGATCGAATATCTTAAATTTATAATGATCTGCGATAAGACTAATTCTACCAAAGATCCTCCTGCTGTCATCGTGATGATCGCTGCAAACTGTCCTGCGGAGGTTACGCAGGTTGCAGAGATCAATGTAAGCGCCCATACCGGAATACCTTTGGATGCTCCTGAAATTCCAAATGCAAAAGACACTGCAACATATGCAAGTCCAATTGGAATTCCATCAATCAATCCTCTTCGAAATTCATTGTCTGATTTCATTATCTGCTCCTATAGTTCAAAATAATTCGATTCCTGTAAAAATATAGAATATTTCTCCAAAAAATCGAACTTATATAATAGGATACCACATTCTTAGACAGATTGGAAACTATTTTTCAACGAAAACCGCATGAAATTGATGTTTTCGTTGAAATACATTCGAAAAAATATTATAATCAGACTATGAAACTATTAATTTGAAAATAGGGGACACATATGTTAAAGAAAAAATTTATCTGTCTTGGATTATCCATGACAATGCTTTTTGCAAGCATTATAAACACACCTGCAGCTGTAACTGCCGGTCAATATTATAAAATCAAATATACACATAATAAAAAAACAGTTACAAAACGTGCAATTGATGCAAGATATAATAATAAAGTGATCAAAACCAATATGCCTGGATATATCGAAGGTTCTACTTCTATGTATTCTGCTTACTGGATCTTCGGTCGTTGTTCATCTATCAACACAAAATATTCTTATTCATCAAAGACAAATAAGATCAACCTTACACGCGGTTCACAAAAATTAGTTTTAACATTGAACAGCACAACTGCAACCATCAACGGAAAGAGAATCACTCTTCCATCCGCCCCAAGGAAAGTATATTATCCTGCACGTAAGAAGAACTATATTATGATCCCAGGAGACGCTGTTGCCAAGAATCTGCAATTAAATTATACATGGAATAACCGCCTGCTTTCAGGTCTTATTACCCAAAAGGGATCAACAAGTGCTAAACCTGCCACTACAACAGCTTCCAATACAAGTACAACATCTACGACTCTTGGTTCAAAGACTAAGATCACAGCCTCTGCTTCTAATTATTCCATCAGAATCAAGAAGCCTTCCGGACTGTCAACTTCTGCTGTTACTTGTGTTGATGATTACTCAAACAAGCGCCTGAGAATCATTGTTAACGGAAACTACAAGACTTTCTTTAGCACTTCCTCTAACAGATATGTTAAGGAATCGCTTACTTACAATGTTACTTACAGTGGAGGTAAAACATATATTGATCTTAAGACAAGTACGATCAAAGGATTCAGTATATCACAGACTTCTTCCTATATATATGTGAAGTATGCAGATCCAAAGAAGATGTTCTATCGTGTAGTCGTTGTTGATGCAGGTCATGGCGGAAGCGATTCCGGAGCTGTAGGAAACGGATATTATGAAAAGAATATGACCTTAAAGATCGTTCAGAGCATCAAGAGTAACTTTGACAAAAACTCTACATATAAAGTATATTACACAAGACTTTCAGATTGGTATCCAAGTCTTTCTTACCGTTATAAAATGGCAAATGAAGTGTCCGCAGATCGTTTTCTAAGCGTTCATATCAATTCAAGCGACTCTTCATCTTCCAAAGGAACCGAAACCTTATACAAAACTTATAAATCCTACGCACAGACACTACAGTCTTCTGCTTTAACTGGAATGGGTTATGCATCAAACAGTTCCTATAATCGTGGATTAAAATACCGCTCTGATCTTGCAGTATTGAATGGTCCAAAGATGACAACTTCTCTTGTAGAACTTGGATTCATCTCAAATAAAACCGAAGCTAATCGTATCAATTCCAGAACATCAACGATTGGTTATAACTTATATAAAGCGATTTGTAATTCATTCTAGTCTTATAAATCCCAAAGTAGATTTCTAAAAGTCATATTGCAAAATATGACTTTTTTCTTGCAATAATATTACGCATATGTTACAGTTAATTACTGGAAAGGAAGATACAAATGAAATTACAGAAATTTATTATCACAGCATTGTTATCAGTTTCAATTATCGGCACAGGAATACCTGCGAATGTCTCTGCATCATCATATGCTGTAACAAAACATACTTATACACTAAAAATCAATAAGAAAAAACAAAAGAAAAAAGCAGTCGGTGCTTCTTATAATGGAAAATCCATCAAAACAAAAGCTCCCGGATACATGACTGGAAATACACAAATGCTTTCTGCATATTATGTATTCAAAAAGGGAATGGGTGTATCCTATTCTTATTCCAAAAAAACCTGGAAAGTCACTTTAAAACGTGGTTCCAAAAAAATCGTCATGAAACGCGGCAGCAAATATGCTTATGTGAATGGAAAGAAAACAAAGATGCCAACACCTGCACGTATGGTTTATTCTTATAATCAGAAAAAAGATGCCATCTATGTTCCTGGTTCTTTCTGCGCGAAACATCTTGGTTTATCTTATTCTTGGAATAGTTCTTCTTATACAGAAGCTTTTAAGAGCAGTACCTCTTTAAAGGCTCCTGCAAACCAGAACACTTCAGCTGCTACAACAACTACTACAGGCAAAACTTCCTATGTACAGCTTGCAAAACCTTCAGGTTTAAGCAGCAGTAATATTTCAAGCACTGATGATTACCATAATTACCGTCTGATCCTTAACATCAAAGGTAACTATAAATCATTCTATGAAAAATCATCAAACCATAAAGTTGTTAATGATTCTTCATTCAAATCCTACTCTGTATCATACTCTGGCGGATATACGAAAATCTATATCAAGCCACGCAGTAAAACGATCAAGGGATTCCGTGTAACTCAAACAAATTCCTATATCAGGGTTTATTATGCATCACCTAAATCTATGTACAAACAGATTATTGTATTAGATGCAGGTCATGGTGGTAAAGACACCGGTGCTACAAATAAAAGCTATGTTGAAAAAAATATGACTTTAAATATTGTAAAAGCCGCAAAAAAATACTTTGATAAAGACCCAAGTATTAAAGTATATTACACTCGCTTGTCAGATACTTATCCAAGCTTAGCAGATCGTTCTGCTCTTGCAAACAATGTAGGAGCTGACAGATTCTACAGTGTACATATTAACTCTGCTGGTTCTTCTGCCACAGGAACAGAGACTCTGTATAATTCAAAAGGATATAAATCAACTTCTGGACTGACAAGTTATAAATGGTCATCTACGATCCATCCTTATATCCGTTCTGCAACAGGATTTAAGAACCGCGGCCTTGTAGACCGTACAGGATTATATGTTCTCCGCCACACAAAGACAGCTTCTACATTAACTGAGATTGGTTTTATCTCTAACAATAAAGAAGCAAAGTCAATGAAGGCTAATTACTCAAAATACGGAAAAGCTGTCTATAACAGTACAAAAGCTTCTCTGAACAAAAACCCTGCAAAACGTTAGTTTTGTACAATCATTATCTAAATATCACAGACCATCCTTACTGATCGTAATGGATGGTCTTTTTATATCTCTTGTTACTTGACCGCTGTATAATATGGAATCACCAGATACATTCCATCCGTAATCTGCCCATCATAGATATGATTCGTCTCACATACTTCATCTATATAATCATCAACGGTATCATATTCTTCTCCCATATGTTCCTTGGCAATACTCCATAACGAATCGCCCTTCTTAACCTGAATACTTGTAAACTGCTTTTCTCTTGTTCCCTGTGCTTCTATTGTAGGAGTCTTCATAAATAATACATGGAATGCCATAAATAATACTCCCAAAAGAACTATTACAAAACACCATCTTCTTTTCTTACTTATCATAATGTATTCCTCCTCTTATTTATCGAACGTTTGTTTTGCTTTTATTATAATTCTCGAACATCTGTTTGTCAAGGTTTTTTCGAAACTTTGTTCGAGAACACTTGTTTCTATATTGATTCTATGTTATTATAAAAACAATAAAAAAACACGGAGGATATAGTACATGGCAAGAGAACAATTAAGTGATAAACAACAACAGATTCTGGAATTTATCAAAAGCCGCATCCTTGATAAAGGATATCCGCCTGCTGTCCGAGAGATCTGTGAAGCCGTGAACCTGCGTTCCACATCTTCTGTCCACTCTCATTTAGAGACACTGGAACGGAAAGGATATATTCACAGGGATCCTACGAAACCCCGCGCAATTGAGATTATTGATGATGATTTCAATCTCGCACGCCGCGAGATCATTAATATTCCTGTCGTTGGCACTGTAACTGCCGGAGAACCAATTCTGGCTGTTCAGAATATCGAAGATTATTTTCCAATGCTTCCTGATCATATCAGCAACAAGAATACATTTATGTTACATGTCCGCGGTGAAAGTATGATCAATGCAGGAATTTTTGATGGCGATCTCGTCATCGTTGAACAACAGCCAACCGCTGAGAATGGCGACATTGTTGTAGCAATGATCGAAGATTCCGCTACAGTCAAAAGATTCTATAAAGAAGATGACCACTACCGCCTTCAGCCTGAGAATGATTCTATGGAACCTATTATTGTGAATGAAGTATCTATTATCGGCAAAGTTGTTGGTCTTTACCGCTCAATGAAGTAAAACCAATCCTGTAATTAAAAGAAGCCGGAATCAGAAATCATCTTACGATTTCCGATTCCGGCTTCTTTTTATCTCATTTTAATTTAATTCTTCAATAGACACTTCTTTTCCATCTTTCCAGATTCGCTCAAGATCATAGAACAGTCGATTTTCTTTGTCAAAGATATGAATGATAATATCTCCAAAGTCAAGTAAGATCCAGTTTCCTTCTCTGTATCCTTCCATCTGTTTCATTTCATATCCTGCTTTAAAAAGCTCTTCCTGTACATTATCTACCATTGCCTGTACCTGGTTCTTGTTATTACCATCTGCAATGATAAAATAATCTGCTAAAACTGAAATATTGCGGATATCAATGATCTTGATATCTTCTGCTAA
Source organism: uncultured bacterium (assembly GCA_905215045.1). The sequence goes on from CAJMOO010000064.1 coordinate 7,614, forward strand.
TTTGTCATCTAACGCATCATATGCGATCTTTACCATATTTAATGACTGATCCATCTTAATTCTCCTTCTTATTCTTGTAATACTCATAAGTCTTAACTGTGCGCTGATCTATTTCCTGACCACATCCTGTCAGATAATCGATCGTGTTCTTAAGAATCTCACATGTACATGCATCCAGATCTTCAAATGCCATCTTTCTCACTTCTATTAATCCCGGTATCATCTTTCTGTTTGGTTCTATATAATCTGCAATAAAAACAATCTGTTCCAGAGGATTCATTGCACTCTTTCCAGTTGTATGACATGCAATCGCTGACAAGATCTCCTGATCCTCTTCCTCGTAATCGTCTTTTGCAAGAAATGGGGCAATCTCCTGATGCATCAGCTGTGGACTCTTTGTTAACGTTCCTTCAAGCTCAATGTTATATTGCTCACACAGCTGTCTTTGTTTTTCCATAGAAAATCCTTTTGCACAGTCATGCAGCAATCCGGCCCTGTAAGCCTTCTTTGTATCTACATCAAACACCATTGCCATACAGGCAGCTGTATAAGCCACTCCTAATGTGTGTCTGTATCTGGATGGCTTTAGCACTGTTTTAAGTTTATCTTCGATCTGCTGTAATTCCATATAAATCATTTCTTTCTATATAATCAATCACATTCTCCGGAAGGAAAAAGTGAATACTTGATCCATTTTTGCATCTCTTTCTGATATCATTGGATGAAATCTCAATGCTTGGACTGCTCAAATGATAGATCTTGCCGCCGTATTTCTCTTCCAGATAATCAATCTGTGCATCTAAAGCACTTCTTGAGTCATTTCTCGTAGCAACCAGAATATCAGCCATTGCAAAAATCTGGTCTGGGTCTTTCCATGTCTCAATCTGATAAAGAGAATCTGCTCCCATGATAAAATAATATCTGCAGTCCGTATTCTCTTTCGTGAGAGCTCTTAACGTATCCACTGTATACGTTGTTCCCTCTCGATTTAATTCCATATCGCTAAATCGAAAATATGAGAAGCCTGCAATGGCAAGTTTGATCATATCAACACGATTTTGCTCCGTAACTCCACCACTGATCGTCTTATAGGCAGGATTCTTTGTCGGCATAACAAGAATCTCATCTAAACCAAACTCTTCTTTTGCCGCCTGTCCAAGGATCAGATGTCCGTGATGGATCGGGTTAAATGTTCCGCCAAGAATTCCTATCTTCTTCATGGCCGTCCTCCGATATTATTTTCCTGCTTTTGGCAGTTCGATTCTCTTATGGTTCTTTGATTCTTTGTATAATACGATCTTCTTACCGATAACCTGTACTACCTGTGATCTTGTTCTCTCTGCTAAAACATTTGCCAGTTCTTTTGGATCATCCATGCAATTCTGAAGTACACCAACTTTGATCAGTTCTCTTGCTTCTAAGGCGTCTCTGACACCCTGTACAAGTTCTGGTGAAATGCTTCCTTTTCCGATGTTATAGATCGGATCGATCTTCATTGCAAGGCTCTTTAAATAAGCTCTCTGTTTGCTTGTCATGTTATCCTCCATTCAATTATATATCTATCTATAGTAGTCAAACTCCAGATTGTAAAGACGTACAGTGTCTCCTTCTTCGATTCCCATCTCTGTTAAACGTTCGATGACACCATTTTCTTTCATGAATTTCTGGAAGAAATCAAATCCACGCTCTGATTCCAGGTTTGTATATCCAAGCATTCTCTCTACTTTTGGTCCTTCGACTGTATACAGACCTTCTTCTGGATGAGCAATGATGATTCCACCTTCTTCTTCTCCGAAGTTTAATTCGTATTCCTGTTCAAATTCTGTTGCACCTTCTGGTAACTCATCTAATAATCCCTGTACATGCCATAATAATTCTTTGACACCTTCTCCGCTTACCGCAGAAATAGGGAATACTTTAATTCCTTCTGGCTCAAACTCTTCTTTTAATAAATCGATCACAGTCTCTCTGTCTGTCTCAGACATGGCATCCATCTTGTTTGCTGCGATCACCTGTGGTTTCTCTAAAATCTCTTTGTTGTATTTCTTAAGTTCATCTGTGATGGCATGAATATCAACAATCGGATCTCTTCCTTCTACGGAAGCTCCATCTACCATATGGATCATAACCTTTGTACGTTCGATATGACGTAAGAATTCAAATCCAAGACCAACACCTTCAGAGGCTCCCTCAATGATTCCAGGGATATCTGCGATCACAAATCCTTTGCTTCCATCCATATCAACAACTCCAAGATTTGGATTTAATGTTGTGAAATGATAGTTTGCGATCTTTGGATTTGCATTTGTTACTCTTGATAAAAATGTTGATTTTCCTACATTAGGGAATCCAACTAATCCGACATCAGCGATTACCTTTAATTCCAGCATAACTTCGATTTCCTGTGCTTTTCCACCTGGCTGGGCATACTTTGGTGCCTGCATGGTTGGTGTTGCATAATGCTGGTTTCCTTTTCCACCACGTCCGCCTTTTAATAATACAACTGGTTCCTTTTTATTTGACATATCAAGGATGACTTTCCCTGACTCTTTTTCTTTTACAACGGTTCCTGCTGGAACTTTCAGGATAATATCTTCTCCGTCAGCACCGTGGCATCTTCTTCTGCCGCCTTCCTGACCATCTCCTGCCTTGAATTTTCTTCTGTGACGGTAATCAGATAAAG
>CAJMOO010000065.1 GCA_905215045.1 uncultured bacterium
CTCTTCTGAGAAACTCCACTGTGCTGAACAGGCTTAAAGCCTAACAATAAAAAAGACTGTAAAATAAGTCTGACTAACTTATTTTACAGTCTTTTTTTATTAATATGATGTAAATATTATTTACATAATGCAAGCACTGCCTTCGCTGCCTCTTCATCTGTGATCAGTGTATTAATATATCCGCCTCTCACAGCTCCAAGAATCGCTTCTGCCTTCATTTCCTTCCATATCGTAGAAATGTCCTCCGATATGTCCGATCGCACCTTTTTTCTCAAGATTATATAAATCTCTGGTACTTAAATAAGATTTCCAACTCTTATATACGATAGAACCAACACTGGTTAGAATGATATCTGCATTCCTTGCAAACTCTAAACATCCTTTAATATTCGACTCTTGTTCAAGACTGTCCCTGACTTCTTCCGAGTTTACAAACAATGGTGCATAAATGTAGTGATACGTTCCACCATATGCATAGGCAAGTTCTTTCGAAAGATCCAAGGAATCTCTCTCTGGAGTCCTTACATTGGCTGCTCCCATGATCGGTACGACTGTGATCGGGATATTCTTACTTGTCTTGACTGCTTTGACAGTATGATACATCGTATTCCCCCATGAAATTCCAAGAATCATATTATCATTTAACAGATTATCTAGATAGTACGCTGCAACTTCACCCAATTTCTGAAGGACCATTGTATTATTTCATTCTTGAAATCTTAGAACGTGAGGTAAAAAAACGTTCCGCAATCTGATTCTGAGTCATTTCCGCATTATAATAGAGGTTTGCAACACTGGCAAGCATGTTGCACTTTTCGTTATCGCTAAGTGAATCATATTCCTTCATTGTTTTCCACCTCCCATTCTTTATCCAAAGCACTTTTTATTATACCGCATTGCTATATATCAGTCCAGTATACAATCTGTTAATTATAATTCTCAGATTTCCTGCAGTTGTAGTTATTTTTCCACTTTATACAATGCGATTTCATCAATTTCTCTGTTTGCAGATAAGATATAATCTTCACCATCATTGTCAAAGTCTGCAAATGCCATATCACTGCTTGCTTCATCTAAGATCTGTTTGATCTCCCATGTTCCTTCTGCAGATTCTGGTGGTGTACATTCAAAGACACCTTCATTTGCTGCAACATAGGATCTTAAAACACCGTCAACTTCTGCTTTACAATATCCGTGATTCTTTAATAAACCTTCTTTTAATACTTCAAACTGTAATGGATGTTCTTCATCAACTGTACTTAAATCTTCTGGAAGAACGCATACCTGAATCTTTCCTGGACTTCTCCAGTCTTCTTTGTATTCATGTCCTGATTTTAAAGTACATGCGATCACATAGTTTACTCCATTTCTTGAAATAATATCAAAACGATGCACAAATGGAAGCTCTGCTAGTGTTCTTACCTTCCATTCTCCGTCTTCCGGGTAAGCTAAGATGATCTTTGCTTCTTTAGAATCATTTGGAGAGTAGAATTTATGTGTCGCTAAAAACTGTCCGTCGGAACCAGGGACCTGAACCATTGACATGGTTCCTCCCGGTCCTTCCCAGATTACTTCTTCCTGATTTCCCTCAAGATCATATAAACGGCACTGGTTTACTTTTTCTGCTGCTACGAGCATATGTTTCTTTCCTTCTAATGCACAAGTCCACCCATCTTAAATGACTCGATCAAAAGTTCTAATGTCTTTGGATCGCACTGACGGTATTTGAAATAATATAGCAGCATTTCTGTATATTCTACTAACTTTTCCGCATAAGCTTCCTGCACAAAATGTTTCGTTCCACACATCAGACATTCATTGATGAGCAGATATGCAGCAAAACGTTCATTGATAAAAATATCTCTCTCTTCTTCGGAATAATCCCGAAACTGAATTGGTTTTCTCCGAACGATCCAGGAAATCGTGTATGCAAACAACTTCTCTGTGCGGATCCTCTCAATACTATGAAATTCCTTTAACCGCATCACATCCATAAAATAATCAAGGATCACCTGCATTAAAATTCTTTCATTGCAGTAAGCTGTCTCAGAAAATCCTGCCATTTCAATAAATTCCATCGCTGTCTTCTGCAGTTCCTCAAACCGTTCACGGAATTTATCGACACCGACCTCATCGATCAGCTCTCTGTAATTTTCCATCTCAAATAAATTGTGTTCTATCATTCTTGCCCCTTTATCATCTTTAACAATTGTAATTCATCCAGTTGCTGTTTATGATTCACGATCAGATTACTTACATCCGATTCTAAATGATATCTTGCCTTTGAAAAATATTCTGCCTGTGCAGCTCCACTAAATCCTGCGGAAGAATTCGGCAGTTTATCAATCTTATGTTCTCCAGCAATGATCTCCTCTACTAATCGTTCGATCCGTTGTCTTTCTTCTGCGAATCCGTCGTCATATCTCTCCATCTGGTTTATCCCTTTCTTAAGATCATCCGATTCATATAACTTTGAGCATCGATCACTCCGTCATTGGCTCTTGGAATCTGTTCTTGTTCTCTCTTATGCGGTTCTTTCGACATTCTCTGCAAGTCACTGTAGCTGTCTTGTGCAAAATATTTCTCAATGTCAAGCCAGCCTGCTTCTCCAAATTGAAAACATGTCGAAATGATCTCATCCACAGAATTCAACAATTCTGCCACAACACTTGTATACCGCTTTAGAAAATGATTATTCTCACGATATGGGTACTTTACATAATGGTCAAATTCTGCGTATACTTCTTCAGCGATCGTTCGTACCTGTACTTCAAAATAATAATTCCCATATTTAAAAATATAATGCTGTGAACGATATCCCTTATCTGTATATTCTTTATGAATCGTATAATTAAAAATGTCACGATCCCCATAACGGATATAAGCCCTTGGCATCTCCGCCATATGCATATCATATCTGGAATCTTCATCAACTTTCAGCAAAAAGTCATGTACCGTACGCCATTCTTCTTTTGATAAGATCAAAATTCGGATACCCATAAGATCACGCACGATCCTCAGATAATTCCGTTCATTAATATTTTTATATTTCTGACGTTTTTCAACTCCAACTTTCCGTATGATCTTCTCAATCAAATGCTCTGGATCCTTACATCGATTATGAATTGAATGTACATGAAAATCTATTACTTTTGATATCTCATCCTGTAAACGATCTGCAATCTTTTTCATCTCTGGTAAACGTCTCGTATAATCCTCATAAATCCTCTCAAGCGTATCCCAGGAAAGTCCAGAATCCTCAAATGCTTCCTGTACTTTGTATGTGTTAAAAAATTTCTCCTGATCCAGCATGAGGAATCACCTCTTTTCACTTTTATATTTATTTCTCTACAATCTTATATTTCTCTAATAATTTGACACGTTCCATCCCAATCTGTGCACTGCTTTTTTCTCCTGTATTGATCGCATCTGTGTTACGATGAGTTAAGTATTTAAATATCCTGTGTAAATACGCCACTGGCAGTAAAAACGGATAGTTCCTTGAATATGGATAGTTCGTCTTGATATATTCCTTCCCTGGAAATAAAGAAGCCAGGATCCCGGAAGCTGCATTGACTGATTCATTCTCTGCTGCATTCAACGTAATATTTGCACTATGTACACGATTCATATCATTTTGTCCAAAAATACCACCATCTAACATATCATCCAATAATGCTGTGCAGTCAATTTCTACATCAGACGGTTTTGAAAGCCCTAGCTCCTCCCAAGTAAATCCAAGATAGCAGACTCCAATATCCAATACATTCATAGCAAAAGAATCCATATGATATTCTTTCATGATATTCCTGATCTCATGAAAGTCTAACTGATCGTGGTATTTCTTCGCAAAGTATAATAGATCACATGCCTGTCTGACTCCAAATCCACTATGAAGAAAATGTTTCAGACTGTGGCATACAAGATATAAAAAATGCTGTTTGGGATTCAGCGTCAATACTTTACTCCCCTGAATATCTGTTTCCATACAGGTATCAAATGCATCTTCAAATAATTGATTAAAATGACCATACGCCCCGGATTCCTGTGGAAACAGATCCATATGCAGTTCAAAATATAATCCATTCCTTGGATTCTGATATGGAACTTCCTGATAAACTTTATCCTTGATCAGTTCTTCTCTCATAAATCCCTCTGCCTGCAAAAATTCATCCATCTTCCCAAACTGATCTCTTGGGATATAAAGATCTTCATCATTGGATGTTCGAAGATCTGGATTCGGATATAGATCTCTGCAAACAATTCCTTTCACGATCAATGGAGTCAATCCATTCTGGCGCATTTTATCAAACAACATCAAAAACAGAATACTTTTTCTTGCCTGATTTCCTGCCTGATCGATCGTATCTCCCTTCCAGAACTGCTGAAACCCTGGATCACTATTTTGAAATGATTCATTTGAAAAAATCTGCTGATAGATCATCGGTGCCAGTTGCTGTTTCTGACTAATATCATAGATCTTCTCCCAGTCTTGTGTAGAAAGTCCCTCTATCATATCACAGGAAGTCTGCGTCATAGCACTTCTTAATATATCTATAAATACATTGGTTAAGTTCATCTTCACATGCTCCTTTATTCTAAAATATCCAAAAGCAGATTCTCTAAAGTATCTACTGCCGCTTCTTCCATGTTACATCCATACTCAAACACCGGGATCTGAGCCGCGAAATCTTCTGTAAGATTCCATATTTTCTCCACAAACTGCGGATTCCATCCATTCACTGTGATCTGACTGATCATTGCCTTGATCGCATCAAAATAACGAAGTCTCCTTCCATCATTCTCCTCTGCTTGTCCAAGAAAAATGACTGCTTTCACAGGATAAGCTTCATTATAACAAATCTCTGAAGAACCACAGATCGGCCATCCAAGAGACATCCATCTGCCATTCTCTTTTTTTAATAAAGTTCTATCACCATTGATAACTCTTGCTTTCCGATACTTCATCCACAATCCTGCCTGCGTTGACTTACCAATTCCACTTGGTCCGCTAAATAAGATCACTCCTGATTTCACTTTGAGTACAGAACAATGCAATACCATCGCATCCTTTGCCAACATTCTTTTTTCCATCGCAAAAAGAGATACAAAGACTGTATCAACATTTATCATATGCACAAATTCCCGTTTTAAGTACAATTTTACCTGATCTTGTGAAATTTCTTCATATTGTCCGTAGGATTCTTCCATTCCCATAAAATTCATCCGGCGGTATTCCAAATTGTCTTTCTTATATACTTTCAGATCAATTCTTTGTGATACACATTCCCCATCCAACTCTGGTAATTTATCCACAATCTCAAGGAAATATTCCACTTGTACTTCTTCATCGGTATCAATCAAAAATTTTTTAAAATTCTCTGGAATTTCTAACGATTCTTCCATATGAATTCCAAAAATAAAATCTGCAATCTGATATTTCTTCATCCTCTCATCCTCTTTGTTCTAACGTTTTTCAAGTCGGATCACTACAATCTCTGGAATATTGTGAAATCTTGGTAGTTTTTCCTTATCACTTCCAAGTCCTCTTGTAATGATCATATGATTCACTGTCTTAAAATGATGGATTCCATCCGTATATTCAGGAAACCATCCCTGATCTCCTCCGTAAAGACCTCCTTTACCTGGAATTCTTACCTGTCCACCATGTACATGTCCACTGACTACCAGATCGATCTTCCATGTATCTGCTGCCTGCCCAAAAACAAAACTATCTGGTCTGTGAGACAACATGATCTTAAATGCATCTGTGTTCTCATAATCCATCAAAAAATCTCTTACTTTGGACGGAATACTTTTCTTAACCATATTTCCAGCCCCATCTACTGCAAATGCATACTCATAAAGGCCTCCGATCCGGATCTTGTTGCTTCTTACCTTTATATCCTCATATTCTTTCTCTACAACCTTCGCACCTGCTTTCTGTAACTTCTGATATAGATTCTTATCCCTGCGCTGTCTATACGCAATCTCATGATTCCCCAATGCGTAATATACAGGTGCTGTTTTTTTCAATGCACTTATAAGTTCTACTGCTGTCTGTGCATTCTTCCCATCTTCATTCAACATATCTCCATCCATCAAGATAAGATCTGGATCTTGTTTTTGAATTTTATCCACTAAGCGCTTATTCTTGCTTCCAAACTGACTATTATGAAGATCCGATATTAATACGATCTTGGTCGTTTCCTTGATCTTATCAGACTTAATCTTGTAATCCGTAACAGTCAGACATTTATAAGATATGATAATTTCTACCGCTATCAATATAGCAAAAATGGCAAATATCATTGCTGCGATCCTTACTGATTTCTTCAATCTTCTCTCACCACTTTCAAAAAATGTGCTATTTATATTATAACATTGTCCAGTCTCTGCTCACAAGTCTATAGATAAATTTCTCACACAAATCCACTGCCTTTCTGTTGTCCAAAAAACTTTCTTAAGTTTTTATGATGAAATATAGTATCCATTGAATTTATATAAAAAGGTGTTAAAATATGTGTTTAGTGAGATTATTTGATTTTCATGTCATTATTTTAGTTTAAAGAAGGGGTTATATATGTCACAATCACAATATTATGTTACACATTATTTTAATGCACAAAATGCTGGCAGCTTCATGGCTGTTTCTTTGATCGGCCTGATTGTTGTCCTTGCCATCGTTTTACTTACCGCAAAGCTTCAAAAACATTATAAGATCAATATTGAAAATCCAACAGAGGCTGAACTTGCACAAATTGAACAAACACATAAAACAAAAGTTATCAGCTGGATCGAAAGCTTTTATGAAATGGTATTTTCAAGCACCTCCGTACTGATCTTCCTTTCTCTTTATTATGTTCTCGACGAAAGGATCCCTCAGGCGGCTTATTTCTGGAATAAATATCAAGATATTTTGTTGATGGTATTTCTAGTATGTTCTGTATTTTTAACATTCTGGTTTGACCGGATCTTTGTTCATCTGAAAATGATCTCATCCGAACAAAAAGCCTCCGTACGACTGATCTCTGCCTTTTATATCATTCTGATCTTGTTGTACATAAAATTTATTTATAACGATTCAAATTATGATTCTTTGATCTTTTATTTTGTAATGCTAGCGATCGGTCGTTTTGTCTATTTTGATTCAACGCTTGATTACATCAAGGAATCTTTGAAAAGTGTCATGAAATACCTGCCTTTGCTGGTTTTGATGGGCGCTTATTCTGGATTTATCTGTTGGTATGGATTTTCCTCTGATTTCTTGTTAAAGTCAAATGGCGTGATCGTTAGTACACTGTTGGCACATTTGTTTATGGATGTAGCGATATTTGTATTGGATAAGATCCGCGTTGTGCAATTCATAGGGAAATTTTAAGTTGTATGAGTTGAAGATCGTCGCGTATTTAGAGAAAAAATGAAAGATAGCCTGTGAGCAACACGAATTCCATTGACGGAGTTTTGACAGAACGCTTATCCGCTGGATCTCCTGCGATAACTCGCGTTGAAAGTTACTGAAACCAGTAGTCTTTGACGCTCAAGCAATCGCCCGATCCAGCTGCGATTCTATCAAAACTCCTATGGAATTCGATCGTTGCTCACAGGCTATCTTTCATTTTTTCTCTAAATACCTGAAGACTTTCAATCATAAAATCAAGAAAATTCAAGCAACTGTATATTGAACAATGTTGGTTATGAATTATAATTTTAACTGATAGAAGTTCCAAGGCTGTCTATTAACGAATACAAAATTATTAACCAATATCATTTAACATGCACACTATGTAGTGATTTGAATCACGTAAATTATTTGAATATTATAAAAAGAGATCATGTGTCTGCAACCGTACGGACACGTCTGCACTTAGCGAGTGGATGGTCGTTAGACCATTCAGGAGCTTAGTACAGCTACGTGGGAGTCCGAACGCGAGTGGGTTGCAGACACATGATCTCTTTTTATAATATTCCACCAATAATTTCCGTCATTCAATCACAATTTATCTTTCATCAATTGGTGTATATTCTCTATGTGGTGCCACAGCTTTATAAGCCGGACGAATAATACGATTACCGTTCATCAACTCTTCCATTCGATGTGCTGACCATCCTACAATACGTGCGATCGCAAATAATGGTGTATATAACTGATGTGGTAATCCTAACATGCTGTAGATAAATCCACTGTAGAAGTCGATGTTTGCGCTGACTCCTTTGTAGATCTTTCTCTTCTCACCAATGACCTGTTTGGCAAGACGTTCTACCGTTGCATACAATTGATATTCTTCTTCTTTTCCTTTTTCTTCAGAAAGCTGTTTTACGAAGCGTGAAAGAATCTTGGAACGTGGATCTGATAATGAATATACTGCATGTCCTATACCATAGATCAATCCTGCTTTGTCGAATGCTTCTTTATTCAGCAGTTTTAATAAATATTCACGAATTTCTTCTTCATTGGACCAGTCTTTGACATTGGCTTTTAGATCATCGAACATCTGTACGACTTTAATGTTTGCTCCACCATGTTTTGGACCTTTCAATGAGCAAAGGGCTGCTGCGATCGCTGAATATGTATCTGTTCCTGAAGATGATACAACGTGTGTTGTGAACGTAGAGTTGTTACCTCCACCATGCTCTGCATGAAGCACTAACGCCATATCTAGTAATTTTGCTTCCAGTTTTGTATATTTGCTGTCTGGTCTTAACAGATGAAGGATATTCTCTGCTGTAGAAAGTTCTGGATCTGGAAGATGAATGAATAAACTTTCTCCTCTCTCATAATGATTGTATGCCTGATATGCATATACAGAAAGTACAGGGAATAATGCGATCAGCTGAATGCACTGACGCAGTACATTTGGCAGTGAAATATCACTTGCATTGTCATCATATGAAAATAATGTTAAGACGCTTCGTGCTAATGTATTCATCATGTCACGGCTTGGTGCTTTCATGATGATATCTCTTACAAAGTTTGTAGGAAGCTGTCTGTATTCTCCAAGCATTCCTTCAAACTGTTTTAACTGGTCCTTTTTAGGGAGTTCTCCAAACAACAGTAAGTATGCTGTTTCTTCAAATCCAAAACGATCTTCTTCGATAAATCCCTTTACGATATCCTCGATATCAATTCCGCGGTAATATAATTTACCTTCACACGGCACGATTTCACGGTCGATCATTGTATAAGCATTGATCATGGAAATGTCAGTTAATCCTGCAAGGACACCTTCACCATTACGTTTACGAAGACCTCTTTTTACATCATATTTTGCAAACAACTCTTCATCAATCTTCTTATTACATTTCTTAGCCAGTTCTTTAATCTCAGGGGTTACCTCTGAAAACTTATTAGGCACATCTTTAACCATCGTTTTTCTCCCTCCTAGCAATTGCTATCGTTTCTAGTTTACATCATGGTATTTTCCAAGGAATTCTCTTGTTCTTTCATTATCAGAACTGAATACCTCATCTGGAGATGCATCTTCAATGATGACTCCTTTATCCATAAAAATGATCCTGTCTGAAATTTCTTTTGCAAAAGCCATCTCGTGTGTGACGATCACCATCGTGATATTTAGATCTGTCAGTGATTTGATGACTTTTAATACTTCTCCAGTAAGCTCTGGATCAAGTGCAGAAGTCGGTTCATCAAAGAACAAGATCTTTGGTTCCAAGGCTAATGCTCTTGCGATCGATACTCGCTGTGACTGTCCACCGGATAATTCACATGGATAAGCATCTGCCTTTGTCTCAAGACCTAATTTCTTTAACAGCTCCCTTGCCTTCTCTTCTGCCTGTTTCTTAGGTACTCCTGCAACACATACAGGGGCTTCCATTACATTTCTTAGAACACTATAGTGTGGAAACAGGTTAAAGTTCTGAAATACAAATCCTGTTTCCATTAAAATTTCTTTCAAAATATCTTTGCCTGCGTAGACTGGTGCTCCATTCTTTGTCTCAACCAGTGTCTTTCCATCGATCGTGATCGTTCCGGATGTGATCGTCTCTAACTGATTCATACAACGCAGTAATGTTGATTTTCCTGATCCTGATGATCCAATGATCGAAATGATCTCGCCGTCA
>CAJMOO010000066.1 GCA_905215045.1 uncultured bacterium
CGGTAAAGATTCAGGAAGATCTGATCTTTCTGGCTTTTCATAAGCCAAGAGGAATCGTATGCACAGCAAGCAAAGAAGAGAAAGATAATATTATCGACTATATTAACTATCCAACAAGGATCTATCCTGTAGGACGATTAGATAAGGATTCTCAAGGATTGATCCTGCTTACTAATGATGGTGAAGCAGCCAATCAGATCATGAAAGCAAGAAATTATCATGAAAAAGAATACGAAGTAACAGTGAATAAACGAATTACGAATGAATTCATTCATGATATGAGGAATCCAGTACCATTAGATGAGATTAATGCAGTAACAAGAAGATGCAAAGTTATAAAAGAAGGACCAAACGAGTTCAGGATCATCTTGACACAGGGATTAAATCGGCAGATCCGAAGAATGTGTGAACACTTTGGATACCGTGTGACAAAACTTAAGAGAGTCCGTGTTATGAACATTAAACTCGGCGATCTGAAAGAAGGAAGATATCGAAAATTAACTCCGGATGAATTACGAGAGTTAAAGAAGGAGCTAAAAAGTGAATGATTTAGACAGAATGAAAGAACTCATTCATACACTAAATGAAGCAGGGAAAGCTTATTACCAGCAGAATAAAGAAGTTATGAGCAACCTCGAATACGATAAGATGTATGATGAACTTTTAGAACTAGAGAAAAAGACGAACACTGTTTTATCAAACAGTCCAACGATCCATGTAGGGTATGAATTGATGACAGCATTGGAAAAAGAAGCACATCCATCTCCGATGTTATCATTAGACAAGACAAAGGAGCCAGATCAGCTGGCAGCATGGTTAAAAGGTCGAGAAGGAATTTTGTCTTGGAAATTAGATGGATTAACTATTGTTCTGACTTATGAAAATGGAGAACTTGTAAAAGCATTAACAAGAGGAAAAGGAGATATAGGAGAAGTTGTAACAAACAACGCAAGGGTTTTTGAAAATGTTCCAAGACACATTGCATATCAGGGAACATTGGTCATTCGTGGAGAAGCGATCATTCCATATTCAGATTTCTATAAGATGAACGAAGAAATCGAAGATGTTGACAGTCAGTATAAGAACCCAAGAAACTTATGCAGTGGTTCCGTCAGACAGTTAAACAATGAGATCACAGCCAAACGCCACGTTCATTTCTATGCGTTCAGTGTCAGTGATGTTGAAGGTATGGATTTTGATAATTCCTTCGAGAAGAAATTAGACTGGGCAGCAAGTCTTGGATTTGATGTGGTAGAACATATCAGAGTCACAGAAGATACGATCCGAGATGAGATTGAGGAATTCTCAAAGAAGATCGAACAATTTGATCTGCCATCAGATGGACTGGTATTAGTCTATGATGATCTTGCATATGGAAAAAGTCTTGGAAGAACAGCCAAATTCCCAAGAGATTCCATCGCATTTAAATGGGCAGATGAGACAGCGGAGACAACATTAACTGAGATTGAATGGAGCCCATCAAGAACTGGACTGATCAATCCAGTGGCAATTTTTGAACCAGTAGAATTAGAAGGAACGACTGTCAGCAGAGCCAGTCTCCACAACATTAGTGTGATGGAAGAATTGCAGTTAGGAATCGGCGATGAGGTCGTTGTATACAAAGCTAATATGATCATTCCACAGCTTGCAGAGAATAAAACAAAGAGCGGCAATATAGAGATTCCGCATACTTGTCCTGCATGCGGTGGTGAGACAAAGATCGAAGATGAAAATGGAATCAGAACCCTAGTCTGCACCAACGAATTTTGCAGTGCAAAGAAGATCAAATCATTCTCGCATTTTGTATCAAGAGATGCAATGAATGTTGATGGACTATCCGAAGCAACATTACAGAAGATGATCGATGTTGGACTATTAAATGAAATTTATGACCTCTTCACTTTAAAAGATCACAAAGAAGAGATTCTGGAATTAGAAGGATTTGGAGAAAAATCCTACCAAAATCTGATCAATGCGATCAATGATTCCAAACAGCCTGCATTGGCAAACTTTATTTATAGTCTGGGAATTCCGAATGTAGGACTTTCCAATGCAAAATTGATCTGCAAACATTTTAAAGAAGATTTCAATGCGATCAGAGAAGCCGATGCAGAGGATTTTATTGCGATCGATCAGATTGGACCGATGATCGCAGAAGCTATGGTATCATATTTTCATACACCACATAATCAGAAGATCTTAGAACAACTGTTACAATATGTGCAGTTTGAGAAGAAAGAAGAAAGTAAGACAGAACAGATCTTAGAAGGAAAAACATTTGTTGTGACAGGATCACTTGATCATTTCGATAACAGAAAACAACTAAAGGAAGAGATTGAACAGATGGGAGGCAAGGTCACAGGATCAGTGTCAAAGAAAACAGACTATCTGATCAACAATGATAAAATGTCGCAGTCATCAAAGAATAAGAAAGCGATGGAATTAAACATTCCAATACTGAGCGAAGAAGATTTCCTTAATCTGATCGGACGATGATAAATATAGATTGCATAAAAAATGCAAGAGTTTTATAATAAATATCTGACAGGAAAAATGCTGTCAGCTTAAAAAGCAATCGAAAAAAGAGAGAAGGAGATTTGATAAAATGCCAATTCGAATAGATAACGATCTGCCGGCGAAGGCAGTCTTAGAAGAAGAGAATGTATTTGTGATGGATAAAGAAAGGGCATGTACACAGGATATCAGGCCTTTAAAGATTGCAATTTTAAATCTGATGCCAAACAAATTAGACACAGAACTTCATTTGCTGAGAAGTTTATCAAATACACCATTACAGTTAGATATTACATTTTTACAGACAGAATCTTATGTTCCGACTCATGTATCAGAGTCACACATGGAGAAATTTTATAATTATTTCTCAGAGATCAAAGACAAACGTTTTGACGGACTGATCATTACAGGAGCACCAGTAGAGTTAAAAGAATTTGAAGAGGTTGATTACTGGGATGAAGTTGTTGAGATCATGGAATGGTCCAAAACACATGTTACATCAACTTTGCATATCTGCTGGGCAGCACAAGCAGGACTTTATTATCACTATGGAATCAAGAAACATATCTTGAATAAGAAGATTTCAGGTGTTTATGAACACCATCCATTACATAATAAACTTCCTATTATTCGAGGATTTGATGATAAGTTCTACGTGCCACACTCTAGAAATACAGGAGTTGACGGAGAAGCCATCCGCAAGAATAAAGAATTAACGATCGTAGCAGAATCAGATGAGACAGGACCATACATTATTTTGAATTCCACAGGAAGTCAGGTATTTGTCACAGGACATCCAGAATATGATGTGATGTCACTGCATTATGAATATGTAAGGGATGTAAAACGAGGACTGAATCCAGATATACCAAAGAATTATTACAAAGATGATGATCCAACGAAGAAACCAGTGAAGTCATGGAGATGTCATGCAAATGCTATGTATTATAACTGGCTGAATTATTATGTATATCAGGTGACACCATACGATCTGGAAAAAGACAAATAAAACAAAGGTTGCTGTACAAAGTATGGCAGCCTTTTTGAAATAATGATACAGCATGTAGATGGAGAAAAGAAAGGAAAACAAATGATCAAACTAATCGCAACAGACATTGATGGAACATTAGTGGCAGATGGGACACTGGATCTGAATCCGGAATATTATGACGTGATCAAAGAACTGAAACGAAGAGGAACGATCGTGTTAGCGGCAAGCGGCCGTCAGAGAGCAAGTATCGAGAAAGTATTCACGCCAGTACTTGATGATATCAGTTTTATTTCAGAAAATGGAACTTGTATTCATTCCAAAGATTATCAATATGTAGATGTGATCGACCCAGAAATCGTAAGAACTTATATTGAAGAAGCAAGACAGTTCCCAGGATGTGAGATTGCAATCAATAAAGATAACATGACATATATGGAGAATATCGGGATTTACCAGCATCTGGTCGGAGACTATGGCTACAGAGGTGATCTTGTAGATGATGTTTTAGGGGATCCAGAAGGTGTATGTAAGATGAGTATTTTTCATCACAATTGCGCCGAAGATGTAGTTGGGGATGAGTTCATCAAACGATGGGGCAAGAAGATGAATGTTGTAGTATCCGGAAAATGCTGGGTTGATTGCGCCAACAAAGGTGCGAACAAAGGAAGTGCCTTAAGACATTTTCAGGAAGAATACGGAATCACACCAGATGAAACACTGGCATTTGGAGATAATTTAAATGATATCGAGATGTTAAAACGTGCAAGTCACAGTTTTGCAGTGGAGAATGCCAGAGATGAAGTAAAAGAAGCAGCGAATTTTGTAGCACCATCTTACAAAGAAGATGGGGTACTTCAGGTATTGAAAGCAGTACTGAGTGGTGAATTATGCTAACAGAAGAAATGACCATGACTTATGAAGAGTCTGTAAAATATTTATACAAAATCGCAGGATTCGCCACAAAATCTTCTCTCGAAGATATAAAATACTTTTTAGAACGATTGGGAAATCCTCAAAAAGAGCTGCATATGATCCATGTAGCAGGGACGAATGGAAAAGGATCCGTCTGTGCATTTTTAGAAGCACTCCTTACCCAGCATGGAAAGAAGACAGCTTCCTTTACCTCGCCACATGTTGTGAAGATCAATGAACGAATCAAGCTGTGTGCGAAAGAGATCAGTGATGAACGATTTGCATCAGCTGCGGTGAAGGTAAGACATGCCATTGAAACTGGAATAACAGAAGGAAAGAACAGTCCATCATTTTTTGAGGCAGTATTTCTGATGGCGATGGTGATCTTTCAGGAAGAACAACCAGATATCTGTATGATCGAGACAGGAATGGGTGGAAGATATGATGCTACCAATGTTATCTGTCCGAAGGTCAGTGTGATCACTTCAATCAGCGAAGATCATATGGAATTTCTGGGACAAACATTGGAAGAGATCGCAACACACAAAGCAGGGATCATTAAGCCAGGAATTCCAGTTGTGACAATAGAACAGGAACCCAAGGTAAAAGAAATCCTTTCTGAAGAAGCAAGGCAGAAAAAATCACGAATTTATGACATTTCTGAAGATAATCTTAATTTTAAAGAAAAAGCAGGAAAATATATTGATTTTTTAAATGCCAATGCGTATGATAAGGAAAGAGATGTGCGGACCAACATTGCAGGAGAATTTCAGAAGTCCAATCTTGCAGCAGCATTGCAGACAGCAGAACTTATCTGTGGACGACTCGATGAAGATAAGATTTATGAAGCACTGAGCCAGATCAGGATCAGCGGAAGGATGGAAGAGATCGCACCAGGGATCATTGTGGATGTATCGCACAATATCCAAGGAATGCAAGGATTTGTACAGACTGTGGAGGCAAACTACCATGGAATGAAGAAGCGGATCTTATTTGCAGCATCTCATCAGAATGAAGAAGAATATATGAAGAACATTCTGAAGACGATTCCAGAGATTGAAGCCTTTTATACAGTGGGGATTCATAAGAGAAGAATCAATGAAGCAGAATTTCAGGATGCTTTTCGTAAGATGATAGACAGGAATCAGGAAACAACGGTATGCTTTGTTGTCGGATCTTTTTATCTGGCAGGCATGGCCAAAGAGTTTATAAATCAGGAGGAAGAGAATGTTAGACTTTAACGAAGAATTAGCCAAGTTTCAACCATGTGCAGATTTGGAAGAAGCGGAAGAGAATATATATGGGAAAGAATTAGAAGAGATCAAGAAGAATAAGACAGAATTATATAAAGCCAACCAGATGATCAAGAAATACAATCAGGCATTAAACTACGCCAAGCAAGGGAATGATGACCTTGCGATGTTACAGTTAAAGAATGTTGTGGCAGCTATTCCTAATTTTGTAGATGCATATCTTTTAATGGCATTATTATCCATCAAGGGAGAGAATTATGATAATGCAAGAACATTCCTTGATACGATCTTAAAGATCGATCCAAACAACGAATCAGCAGTGGAATATGGCAAAGAATTTGAGACAAAAGTAGTCGAAGAAGAGCCACAGACAACTGAGCCAGAGAAGAAAGACAAGAAGAAAAAAGAGAAGAAAAAAGTTGTGAGCCAGCCAGAAGAACCAAAGAAAAAGAAGAATCCATTTAATATTTCTTCAATTCAGGAAAACGAAGCTGGAAAGAGCCCGATGTTTTACATGGTAACAGGAATTGTGATCGGTGTGATCGTGGCAGCAGTTTTGATCTATCCAACAGTACGTGCAAGCTTCAGTCATAAGAACTCTACACAGGTAGAAGATTATAAAGAACAGATCCTTGCCAAAGACACACAATTGAAAGCAAGCGAGAAGAAAGTTAAAGAAGCAAAGGCAGCACAGAAGAAAGCAGAAGATGAATTAGACGAGTACATTGGAACAAGCAAGAAAGACGGTGTCTATGATCTGCTGTTAAGTGCCTTACAGAAATACAGCGATCGTGATTATACAGGATCTGCAGATGCGTTATTAGATATCGACAGTAAGAAACTAACAACAAAGAATATGAAAGCGATTTACAAAGATCTGACAGCAAAGGTATATCCAAGTGCAGGAACTGGATTATATAGCAAAGGAAAGAATGCATACTGGGCAAAAGACTACAAGACAGCGATCTCTTATTTAAAGAAAGCGATCAAAGTCAGCGATACAAACCGTTATGCATATGATTACCTTGCCAAAGCTTATGAAGGTGCTTCCGATCAGAAGAATGCGAAGAAGACATATCAGACGATCATCGAAAAGTTCCCAGGAACATCTCAGGCGATCAATGCGAAGAGTCGAATTGATGCAATGGGTAAAAAGAGTGCCAAAAGTTTATAATTAATATTACACAGAATACAAGTTTACAAACAAAAGATAAAGGAAGAAGAACAAGCGAAAGTTTGAACTTCTTTCTTTTTTATTTTCTATCAGGAAATTCAAGATGATCTTGGAAAGGAACGTATCACAGCAAAGAGCAGGAAGGAGCGATCAGAATATGGCAACAGAATACAAGATAGAAAACAGGGTTTTATATATTTATCTGGATGGTGATCTAGATCATCACTTAGCGAAGAAAGTAAAACATAAATGCGATATCATTTTAAAATCATATCCGATCAAAGATATTGAGTTTGATTTTAAAAATTCAGGATTTATCGATAGTTCAGGGATTGGAGTGATCTTAGGAAGATATCGTCAGGTACAGGCGATGGGAGGAACGGTGAAAGTCAGCAATATGAGTGCATCAGTAAGAAAGATCATTCATATGGCAGGATTGCATCAACTGATAGAAGAAATATAGAGAAATGGGAGGATAAGAAATGTTGCATTTAGAATTTAACAGTGACTCAGAAAATGAAGGAATCGCAAGAATTGTGACGGCTGCTTATATCATGAAATTTGATCCGGATATGGAAGAAATGGATGATATCAAGACCGCAGTGTCAGAAGCAGTGACAAACTGTATTGTACATGCGTATCACAACCCAGATGGAAAGATCAGCATGGATCTTTCTGATCAGAATGGAATCCTGCGAATAGAGATTAAAGATCAGGGTATCGGAATTCCAGATGTCAAGAAAGCGATGGAACCGATGTTTACAACAAAACCAGAAGAAGAAAGGACTGGAATGGGATTTTCTTTTATGGAAGCATTTATGGATCAAGTAGAAGTTATTTCAAAACAAGGAGAAGGAACGACAGTGATCATGACAAAGAAAATAGGAGATCAAGACAAGCTGAATGGATAAGACGAGGGAACTGTTACGGCTTACCAAAGAAGGAAACGAAGCAGCACGAGAGCAGATCATTCTTAATAATGTTGGATTGATCTGGAGTGTTGTGAGACGATTTACAAACAGAGGATATGAGTCTGAGGATCTGTTTCAGATCGGAAGTATTGGACTTATGAAAGCCGTGGACAAGTTTGACCTGTCTTATGACGTGAAATTTTCGACTTATGCAGTACCGATGATCACAGGAGAGATTCGTAGATTCCTAAGAGATGATGGTATGATCAAAGTCAGCAGATCTTTAAAAGAAAATGTATACAAGATCATGAAAGCAAGAGAAAAGTTTTGTCAGCAGTATCAAAGGGAAGCAACGATCGAAGAAATCAGTGAGATCACGAAGATCACAAGAGAAGAGATCGTAACATCCTTAGAGGCAAGCAATGAAGTAGAATCCATTCATCAGAGTGCATATCAGAAGGATGGCAGTGAGATTTCTCTGCTGGATAAGTTATCAAAAGGAGAAAATGAATCTGAGAAAGTGGTAGATCATGTTCTGTTAAAGGAAGCCATGAAACATTTGGAACAGAAAGAACAGCAAATGATCTATTACCGATATTTTGAAGGAAAAACTCAACAAGAAATTGCGAAGATCTTTCATATTTCACAGGTACAGGTTTCAAGAATACAAAAAAAGATCTTAAAAAAACTAAGAAGACAAATGATTGGAAATATCTGAAAAACTATGCTAGAATAAAGAAAACACAAATCTGGATCGATCGTTAAAGGATAATTCATCCATTTTCCCAGGTAAAAGGAGCAAGATAGAATGACATATGAAAAAAAGTCGGTAATTGAATTACGTGAAATTGCCAAAGAAAGAAAAATAAAAGGCATTTCGACCTTAAAGAAACAAGAATTGATCAAAGTATTAGAAAACTATGATCAGGAACAATCAAAACAAAAGGAAGAACCGCAGATACAACGTGAACCAAAACAATCTTATTCAGAGCATCAAGAAAGAAAACATCATCAGAAAGAATTTCCAAAGAATATAAAGAGTCTGGACAGCGGAGAAAAAGCACATGGGATTCTGGAAGTTATGCCAGACGGGTATGGTTTCATCCGATGTGAAAACTATCTTCCAGGGGAGAATGATATCTATGTATCTCCGGCTCAGATCCGCAAATTCAATTTAAAAACAGGAGACATCTTAACAGGAGCGATCCGTATCAAAACCCAGAGTGAGAAATTCAGTGCCTTATTATTCGTAGAATCTGTCAATGGATATAAGCCAGAAATGGCAGCGAGAAGACAGCATTTTGAAGATCTGACACCAATCTTCCCTAACGAAAGATTAGGAATGGAAACAGAGAGATCATCCATACCAATGCGAATGGTTGACCTGCTATCACCCGTTGGAAAAGGGCAGCGAGGAATGATCGTATCTCCTCCAAAGACAGGAAAGACAACACTGTTAAAACAAATGGCACAAAGTATCAGTCAGAATTATAAAGATATCAAATTAATCGTATTATTGATCGATGAACGACCAGAAGAGGTCACAGATTTTAAAGAATCTATCGAAGGAAAGAACGTTGAAGTTATTTATTCCACATTTGATGAATTACCAGAACACCACAAGAGAGTGTCAGAGATGGTATTAGAACGTGCAAAACGTCTCGTAGAACATAAAGAAGATGTCGTAATTTTATTAGATAGTATCACAAGACTTGCAAGAGCTTACAACCTTACAGTACCGCCAAGCGGAAGAACATTAACTGGTGGACTTGATCCAGCCGCTCTCTATATGCCGAAGAAATTTTTCGGTGCAGCCAGAAATATGAGAGAAGGCGGAAGTCTTACCATCCTTGCCACAGCACTCGTAGAGACAGGAAGCAAGATGGACGACGTGATCTTTGAAGAATTCAAGGGAACAGGCAATATGGAATTAGTCTTAAACCGTCGTCTGGCAGAAAAAAGAATCTTCCCAGCGGTTGATATTGCTAAATCAGGAACAAGAAGAGAAGAGCTGCTGCTTACCAAAGATGAAAGAGAAGTTGTCACAGCACTTCACAAAGAATTATCCGGAAACCGTTCGGAAGAATTTATGGAACAGATGTTGGATTTATTTAAACGAACCCAAAACAACAAAGAATTTGTAGCACTAACCAAACGGTCATTATTAAGAAAATAAAAAAAGTAATTGCAATTTCAAATAAATTGTGATAGAATAAAAAAGCTGTTTATAAAACAAGAAATGACGAAAGTCAAAGTATGTAAATGTTGGCAAAATCCAACAAATT
>CAJMOO010000067.1 GCA_905215045.1 uncultured bacterium
GTTCAACATCTCCAACTCGCAGGTAACTAAATTCCACACCTTTGATCGCATATTTTTCCAAGGCTGCTTCCGCAGCAGCGTCCTGTTTTCCTGTTGGTGTAAACTGACTGGTATTAACACCGGCCTGTTTTGCTGCTGTCATGTCATATTTGTGGATCGTTATGGATCCGGTTTTGCTTGTATCGACCACATCTGTTGATGCCGCTTTGATATTAACGATAGGTGCAAGCATCATTGCTGCAGATAATACAGCAATCGTTATTTTTTTGATCATATTTTGAATCTTCATTTTTCTTTCCTCCTATTTTTTAGAATAGAAAAAGCACAGAAATCATTGATCATACTCAATGATTCTGTGCTTTTCTTTATGTGATATATATATTATTTATATATTAAATTTGTTTTGTCAGGTGCGATCATGATCGTATTCCAAAAAGAATCCTTGACTGCCTCTGTCTGAATCTCATCTACTACTGTGTCAAGGTCGACATCACTTGTTAGCTTCTTGCTCGCATCCATTACGGAAACTTTATCGTTGATTCCTAATGATGTGATCGTAACAAACTGTTCTTCACTAACTAGTGTTCCTTTCTTTAGTGGAACCGCTAACTGATAATTCTTCTGCAATACTGACTTGATCTCATTATACATTGCTTTAAATTCTTTGCTTCTGTATTTCTTCTCAGCCTTCAGCTGCTTTGCCTTCTTATCAGCCTTCGCAGATATCTTTTGATCAAAATAAATCTCCCAGCATGGACCTCCTGCTGATGCTGACTTCGTCTGTGCGATCACTTCTTTTAGTGGATATTTGTACTGTGTACGCTGTCTGCTTCCAACATCTGCAACCGTTACCTGATCATTATCATCGATCGCAACCAATACGATAAAATGACCTTTCTTCGTAAAATATCCTGGTCCCATCAGTGCTACTACTGGATGCTTCTTCTTCAATGCATCTCTAACCTTGCTGACATCACTTCCAAGTCCATGACATTTCAGTTTATACTGTTGTGCCAGTGCTGGGACCATCTCATGACTTGCTCCAGCACTGCTGTAATAGCCATTCTTATATGCCCATACTGTTGTATCAACTGGAGTTACCCATTTATTCGTCAGCGAACTGATACAAACTGCCATAGCGCTTGGTCCGCATCCACTGCTTTTGATTTGATATCCATTGTCATTCCATGCTGCATCTGCCTGATTAAAATAAATAAATCCCTGTATCGTCTCTTTCTTATCTTTCATCTCAAGACTATGGTCATTATATACTTTTGGAATGATAGATTTCTTGTCTTTCTTCTTGTTTTTTTTGTCTTTTTTGTCTTTCTTCTTGTCTTGATCAGACTTTGTATGTGTTGCTGCTGTATGTTTCTTTGTATGTGTTGCTGCAGCCGTTGTATGCGTCGTTGCCGTTGTATGCGTATGCGTTGTTGCTTCCGTTGTCGGCTTTGCCTGAGTCGTCTGTGTTGTTGTCTCTGTCGTTGCTTCACTTTCTGTCGTCTGGGCAGAAGAATCTGTCTTGGTCTCAGTCTGTTCACTGCTTATTTGCTCTCTTGTGACTGGCTGATCTGCTCTGACCACAGACACTGATCCAAGCATCAAAAACGTATACAGAGCTACTACAGCTGCTGTTTTACGTGTTTTTCTCATCTTTCATTGTTCCCCCTAACTATTTAAACATACTTATTATACCACTTTGGATACCCTCGTCAATAAAAATGAATAGTCATGATCCATGTTCACATTTTTTCACATCTTATGCTTCAAATACTAATTTTTCAATTGCATATGCAACACCATCTTCATTATTTGTCTTTGTCACAAAGTCTGCGATCTCTTTCAGATCAGGTTGTCCATTTGCCATAACAACACCGGTTCCTACAGCTTTGATCATCATCGTATCATTTCCTGCATCTCCACATGCCATCACTTCATCCATAGATAGTCCAATTTGCTCTGCCAGATGTAAAAGTCCATCTCCTTTATCACATCCAATCTGATTTATTTCAATGTTATTTCCCAGAGAACTTGATACACTCGCAATATTTTTCTCGATTAATTCTTGTCTTGCAGTTTCCCGCTCTTCCATATCATCAAAAAATACACTGATCTTCTCAATTCCCAGCGGATGCTCTTCAATGTACTTTCGCAGATCATCCAGCGGTAGTCTTGTATCTCTCACAAGTTTTAATACATGATCTGATACACCATACTCTGCAAGATGGTCAAAATAGCATCGTTCCATATACCCTTGCCCATTCTGATAAATATCACGTGTACAATGATATTTTTCCAAAATATCAAACAACGAAAATACCGTTTCTTTTGGTAGATGATTTGTATATATGATCTTATCTTCTTTCTGATCATAAACAGTTGCCCCGTTACAGCAAACAGCATATCGAACGCCTGGAATATCTCTTAAAAATTCTGGAATTGCTTTAAAAATACGTCCTGTTGCTGGAACTATATAAACACCCCTTCTGATCGCTTCTTTTAGAACTTCTTCTGTGTGTTTTGAAATCTGTTTCTCGCTGTCTAAGAGTGTATTATCTAAATCCATCGCTACTAATTTTATCTTACTCATGCTATTCCTCCACAAAAAAATAATTTTGAATATTAATCTGGAGACTTTTATATCCCTGATACTCATTGATCACTGGATAATATGTACATGTGATATACTTTGCTGTTCCCATTTTCTCTCGAAATTCATCTTCATCCTCAAAAATCATGCCATCAATCCTAGTTCCCTGACTACTCTTTAATGCTAATTTTATCACATTTTTATTTTTTCCAAAAACATTCACACGTTCCACTTTTAACTTTCTGTGTGCAAATAATGGTTTTTTATTTTCTTTTCCAAATGGCTCTAAAACAGATAACTGATGGATCAGATCCATGGTAATATAATCAACTGGCATATCAATATCAATCTGTACTTTTTTTGCAAAATCTTTTTTCTCAAGGGTACAGTTCTCGTTGATCTTTTTGCGGAATTCCTGTAATTTTTCTTTTTTCAAAGAGCATCCTGCTGCCATTGGATGTCCCCCAAACTTTGTGAACACCTCTTTGACTTTCATCATCTCTTCAAACATGGAATATCCTTCGATGGAACGTCCAGAACCTTTGATTCCTTCTTTTGCATCTGTTAAGACAAATGCTGGATGATTTAAGCGGTCCTTGATCCTTCCTGCTATGATACCTGCAATACTTTCATGACATTCTGGAAGATATAATACAAGCACTTTATCTCCTTTTGCTTCATATTCGAACGCCTGTCCCAGTGCCTCTTTTACACCATTTTCTGTCATGGTTTTCCGAAGATCATTCAGTTCTTTTAATTCTTCTGCTGTCTGTTTTGCCTTCTCTTCATCTTCTTCCAGAAATAGATTCAATGCTTTTTCGGCAGATTCCAAACGTCCGCTCGCATTGATACATGGTCCAACAATAAATCCTAGTGCATAAGACTGTATCTGTTTATCCATCAGA
Source organism: uncultured bacterium (assembly GCA_905215045.1). The sequence continues at coordinate 3,496 of CAJMOO010000067.1, forward strand.
TCATGCACATTCAGCAATGCTTTCAACCCGATATTTTGTGTATCTTTGATTCGGCGTAATCCTTCTTTGACAAAGATTCTGTTTTCTCCTGTCAGATCTACCACATCACAAACAGTCGCGATCGCAAGCATGGATAACAACTCTTCCAATTGGCTTTCATCTTCTTCCATTGCCTGATAAAATGCCCTCATAAACTGAAAAGCCACTCCTGCTCCACAAAGTAACGGATACGGATAATTGCATGCTTCTTGCTTTGGATTGATCACTACATCTGCTGGTGGAAGAACCTCTTTTCTCATTCCTGCTTCATCGGTATCAAATGGTACATCATGATGATCCGTAATGATCATTGTCAGTCCATGTTCTTTGCCGTATGCAACTGCATCTGCTGCTGCAATCCCATTATCACAGGTAAGGATCGTATCAATCTGGTCTTCCACTGCTTTTTCAATGATATTTTCATTAATTCCATAGCCATCTTTCATGCGGTCTGGAATCTGAAAATCAATCTTTCCACCAAGATCATGAATCGCTTTCCACAAAATATAATTTGAGACAACTCCATCTACATCATAATCTGAAATAATACGGATCGTTTTCCCCTCTTGTACCTTTTGCTTCAAAATCTCAACTCCTTCTTTGACGCCTTTCATCAAAAAAGGATCTGAAATATCTGAAAGTTCTCCATACAGATACTGCTGTATTTGTTCATCCCCAACCACATCCCTGTTGCGGATCAGCCGTGCGATCACTGGATCTATGTTAAATTTTTCTCCAATCTGATTAAAATCAGCCTTTTTCTTATACAGATACCACTGTTCCATCATCTTACTCCATTTTTCATAAAAAAGAGCATCCAGTATTTACTGAATACTCTTTTTGAATGTTTTATTTTCTTTTCTTTTTCTTCTTTTTCTTGCGGTTTGGATTTGCTGTGATCTTCTCTGGCTGTGCTTGACTGGCTGCCTGATTTTCTTTGATCACATCTGATCCAATTCGCGTCTTCATCATATACCAAAGTGGTCCAGTTAAAAATACAGAAGAGAATGCTCCTCCGATCACACCCACCATCAATGCTAATGCAAATTCTCTTAGCGAGGATACTCCGCAGATAAATAACGCTAACACCATAACAAATGTTGTCAAACTTGTATTGATCGTACGAACCAATGTACTTGAAATACTCTGATTTACAAGTGCTTTAATATCATCTCTTGTCCGGATCGTCTGAAGCTTCAGATTCTCACGGATACGGTCAAAGATAACGATCGTTGAGTTGATAGAATATCCAATGATCGTTAACATACATGCGATAAATGTTCCACCAACAGATAATCTTCCAACAGAATATGCTGCAAATACGACCAGTACGTCATTGATCAATGCGATGATCGCACTGGATCCAAACTTCACGTCTTTAAATCGAATCGCAATGTAGATCAGCATACAGATCGCTGAGATCACAACGGAAATAAATGCATCTCTTTGCATTTCATTACTGATCGTTGAACTGATATTCTCTGTTGTTACAGATTTTACTTTATAATCTTTCTTTAATGTATTTTCGATCTGTTTTCTCTGGCTCAGATTCAATTCTACACTTTTTACAACCATCTGATTGTTTGCTTTTACTTTCTGACTCTGAACAGAGGTTGACTTGCTGACTTTCTCGTAAGCTTTCACAACCTGTTTTTCCAGAGAATCATTGACTTTCTGGTCATCCTTGAATGTGATCGTAGATGCTGTACCACCTGAGAATTCCAGATCATAATTCAAGATTGATCCAATCTTGCTTCGATTCATTGGAAGTGCAGCAAGTCCGATCAAAATGATCACACCTGCAACTGCAACGTATTTCTTACCTGTACGGACAAAATCTCTTGTTTTGATCGTTCTTGGTTTTCCATACCATTTCTTGTCGCGAAGTCCAAAATGATATGCCGCATATACAAGGAATCGGCTGATCACAAGTGCTGTAAACATAGAGATCAATACACTCATTCCAAGTGTCTGAGCAAATCCTTTGACCGTTCCTGATCCTTTAAACCATAAAACTAATACTGCGATCAATGTTGTAACGTTACCATCGATGATCGCTGATGCTGCCTTTCCGAATCCAGATTTGATCGCTGCTCCTGTACTCTTTCCTGCCCCGATCTCTTCCTGAATTCTGGCATAAATAATAACGTTTGCATCAACTGCCATACCGATACCGAGGATGATACCTGCAAGTCCCGGCAATGTCAGTGTCGCATTAAATCCATTCAATGCTAATAACATCATCAGCATATAGATCGCAAGTGCCACACACGCAATCACACCAGGCACTGCATAAAATGCGATCATGATCAAGCATACCAGTACAAATCCGATGACTCCTGCTTTGACCGTTGTCTGGATCGCATTCACTCCTAATTTCGCAGATACTACGTTAGAACGTAATTCGTTTAATTTCACTGGTAAGGAACCGATTCGAATTGATGAAGCTAAATTCTCTGCTGCTTCATAACTTTCCATACCATCGATCGTACATTCTCCTTTTGTGATCGCTTCCTGTACATTTGGGGCACTGATCACCTGATTATCATAGATAATATAAATTGGTTTTCCAATATTGGCTTTTGTAGCTTTCGCAAATGCCTTTGTTCCCTTAGCATCAAATTCAAGTGCAACTAAATATTCTTTCTTACCAGTTGTCTGATTCTGATTAGTTACAGCTTTGGCTTTCTTAACATTTTGACCTGTCAATACAGTATCTAATGTTGTCTGAGTCGTTGTTTTTCCATTCTTCTTTACTTTTACCTGTTTCTGGACAGCAAAAGAAAGTGTTCCTGGTTTACCAAGCTCATCTAAAATCTTGTTTGCATCTGTTACTCCAGGAATCTCGATATTGATACGATCTTTTCCTTCCTGATAAACTTCTGCTTCTGTACTGTACCCTTCTACACGCTTCTGAAGTTTGTATACAGTATCTTTCATATCACTGTCAGATACATTCTTGCCATCTACTTCATATGTAATACTAACTCCACCTGCAAGGTCTAATCCAAGTTCGATATTGCTTGCTCGACCGATCTTCTTCTTTGTGATTCCTTTGGTTGTGATAAATGCTCCAAATACACACAAAGCGATCAGTAAAATAAGCCCTGCAATATACTTGCCACTGCTATTACGCTTCTTCATTCTCCGTCTCCCCTTCTAATGCCAATGCTGCCTTTACCATTAATGCACATTCTACCCTCTTGCGCTCTAATTTACATCCGATCTCATAAGTTCCATCGATCGTACCGTTAAAGTTATAAGAGTTTGCACTGCATCCACCACTGCAATAGAATCTTGCAAAACATTTTTTACATTCTTCTTTGGAGTATACATTACATGCCTTGAATTCTTTGACGATCTCATCTTTCTTGACTCCTTCGTAAACATTACCCATTAAGAAGTCTTCTTCTCCTACAAACTGATGGCATGGATATAAATCTCCCCATGGAGTCACTGCAAGATATTCTGTTCCTGAACCACATCCGGATAAACGTTTTGCAACACATGGCCCTCCTGTTAAGTCGATCATAAAGTGGAAGAAGGTAAATCCTTTTCCTTCCTTCTCTCTTTTGATCATCTCTTTTGCAAGAAGATCATATTCATCCATCAGAATTGGAAGATCCTCTTCTGTGATCGCATAATCTGCTGTATCCGGTGCCACAACAGGTTCTACAGAAATCTGTTCGAATCCTGCATCTGCTAAATGCATAACATCTTTTGAGAAATCTAAATTATGATGTGTAAAAGTTCCTCTTACATAATATTTCTGCTGGTTTCTGCTGTCTGCAAATTTCTTGAATTTGTCGATAACAAAATCATAGCTCCCTTTTCCATTACGGAATGGTCTCATGTAATCGTGAACTTCTTTTCTTCCATCCACACTTAATACAACGTTATCCATCTCTTTATTGGCAAATTCCATGATATCATCGTTTAGTAATACACCATTTGTTGTCAATGTAAAACGGAACTTCTTATCATGTGTTTCTTCCAAAGAACGTCCATATGCAACGATCTCTTTCACTACATCAAAGTTCATCAAAGGCTCTCCACCAAAGAAATCAACTTCCAGATTTCTACGGTTTCCTGAATTCTCTACAAGAAAATCTAATGCTTTCTTACCGACTTCAGCACTCATTAATGCACGTCTTCCCTTGTATTCTCCTTCTTCTGCGAAACAGTATCGGCAGGCAAGGTTACAATCATGTGCAATATGAAGACAGAGTGCCTTTACAACTGTTGGTCTGTCTTTGAATCCACAAATGTATTCTTCATAACAGTCTTCTGTAAATAATACACCTGCATCTTTTAATTCTGTAACTTCTCCATAAGATTCTTTGACATCTTTCTCATCCCAGGATGATAATTCTTTGATGATCTCTTCTAATGTATGATCCTCATATAAAGCAATCACCTCATATGTCAGGTCATCAACCACATGGACAGATCCACTTGCTACATCAAGGACCATGTTATATCCATTATTTTTATACTGGTGAACCATTGTTTCTTTCTCCCTTTATTTGTTATTTTCTTTCATCGAAAAAATGAGGCGGCCCACAAGGAACGCCTCAAGCACAAAGTCTTTGTTCGATTTGACTATTTGCTGTGTTCGCAGGTCTGGTTACCTACTGTACAAGATGTTTTACATGCTGACTGGCAAGATGTCTGGCATTCACCACATCCACCTTTTTTCACTGTGTTCTGTAATGTTTTATTTGTCAGAGTTTTAATATGTTTCATCTTATCGTCCTCCTGATTCTCATAAAATAACTTGCTATATTGTATCATATTCATTTTCAAATAGCAAGCATTCCACCTAAAGTTCCTCCTGCAATACATAAGAAACATGCTGTGATCCTTTCTGTGGAAAACAGAACGATATTTTTTTGAAAAATCCATGAGATCAAAGTCAAGATCATAAAGTATAACATTCCTGCTGCAAATCCCCATAAAAACTTCTTTTTTCCGATCTTACTTCCGATCAGCATGCCAGCAAAAACAGATGCAAGAATATATGTAAGTGTGATTCCAAGATTCGCGATCTTCATTCCTGCATTGCTTTGATAGATGATAAATGCAAGAAGACACAATAAAATTCCTGTGGCAATGTAGGCAAATACCAGACTTTGTATCATATAGAGTCCCTTTTTCCCCATGTCCATAACAATTGCTCCTTTTTCTATTTAATCTATGACTGGTATTTTGAATCTATGCCTTTTTGTGATAAACTGACATTAAAAATACGAAAGGAGTTTTCCTATGATCGATCTTCATATACATTCTACTTGTTCCGATGGAACTTTTACACCAAAACAGATTGTTCAAAAAGTGATAGCAAAAGGATTATATGGATTTTCTCTGACAGATCATGATACTGTCGATGGAATTCCGGAAATTCTTGCTATGGATCTTCCAGATGATCTGAAATTCATTTCTGGAATTGAAATTTCATGTGATGCACTTCATCGTGAGATTCATGTATTAGGATACGGAATCAACTATAAGGATCAGCAGTTAAATCAAACTCTCAACATGCTCCGCGACAAACGGTTTCAGAGAAATCTTGATATGATCGAACTCTTTCAAAAAGACGGTTATCCGATCACACTTGAAAAACTGCAAAATGGTGATCCTCACACTGTGATCACACGAGCTCACTTTGCAAGAACTTTGATCGCAGAAGGCATTTGTTCTTCCATGGATCAGGCTTTTTCCAAATATCTTGGTGAAAAGTGTAAATATTATGTCCCAAAACCATTTTTTGATCCAAAAGATTGCTTAAGATTAATCCTTGATGCTGACGGAATTCCGGTTCTTGCACATCCATTTTTATATAAATTCTCAAATGAAGATACCAAACATCTCATTCATGATCTGAAAGAAGAAGGGCTCGCAGGAATCGAAGTTTATCATTCTTCCCATCATATCGGCCAGATCACAAAACTTCGCCAATGGCAGAAAGAATATGATCTTCTTGCAACTGGAGGATCAGACTTCCATGGAACGAATAAACCAGATATTGAAATCGGAACCGGACGCGGACCGTTATTTGTCCCAGATCATTTGATTGATGATCTGATGAATTAATATTAAGAAACAAAAAAGAATCTGAAATACAGATACTATTCTCTGTCTCAGATTCTTTTCTTTTGATCAAATATTCATCTTATTCTTCAGATGATGATGCGTTCGCTTTTTCCATTGCCTGGATTGCTGATTTCTCCATTGGGATACGGCAATGTTTGTCGTTACCAAATTCAACAATGATTGTTGTTTCATCAACTTTATCTACAACAACTCCGTAAAATCCGCTTGTTGTCAACACGCTGTCTCCAACTTCCAGAGTTTCCATCATCTGTTTTAATTCTTCTTCTTTTTTCTTCTGTGGTCTGATCGTTAAAAAGTACATTAATCCAAAACAAACAACCAACATCAGAATTGTCATTGTAACCTGATCCATTTTCTTCCTCCATCTTTCTAATAAG
>CAJMOO010000068.1 GCA_905215045.1 uncultured bacterium
CTTTATTCGAAGATGTAAATATTAAATTCACAGAAGGTAACTGCTATGGACTGATCGGTGCCAATGGAGCAGGTAAATCCACTTTCTTAAAAATTCTTTCCGGAGAGATCGAACCTTCAAAAGGAGATGTATCCATTACTTCTGGACAGCGTCTTTCTGTTTTGAAACAGGATCACTACCAGTATGATGATCATATCGTCCTTGATACGGTTATGATGGGTAATCAAAGATTATACGAGATCATGAAAGAAAAAGAAGCTTTATATGCGAAGGAAGACTTCACAGACGAAGACGGCATCCGTGCTAGTGAATTAGAAGGCGAATTTGCTGATATGAATGGATGGGAAGCAGAATCTGATGCTGCTACCTTATTAAATGGTCTTGGAATTCCTAGCGATATCCATTATACAAAGATGGCTGACTTAAACGGTTCTCAGAAAGTCAAAGTCTTACTTGCACAGGCTTTATTCGGAAATCCAGATATCCTGCTGCTTGACGAGCCTACCAACCACTTAGACTTAGACGCTATTTACTGGTTAGAAGAATTCCTGATCAACTTTGACAACACGGTCATCGTTGTATCCCATGACCGTTATTTCTTAAATAAGGTATGTACTCATATCGCAGATATCGATTATGCGAAAATTCAGTTATTCTCTGGAAACTATGATTTCTGGTATGAATCCAGCCAGCTTCTTACAAAACAGATGAAGGAAGCCAACAAGAAAAAAGAAGAAAAGATGAAGGAATTACAGGACTTTATCGCAAGATTCAGTGCCAACGCTTCCAAATCCAAACAGGCTACTTCCAGAAAGAAAGCCCTGGATAAGATTCAGTTAGATGAGTTAAAACCATCCAGCCGTAAGTATCCATATATCAACTTTAAGCCAAACCGTGAAATCGGAAATGATGCTTTGGTTGTTGAGAATCTTACAAAGACGATCGATGGTGTGAAAGTTTTAGATAATATTTCTTTCTTAATGAAACCTACTGATAAGATTGCTTTTGTAGGGCCTAACACTTTAGCTGCTACAACATTATTTAAGATCTTATCTGGAGAAATGGAACCTGATTCTGGTTCTTACAAATGGGGAGTGACTACAACTCAGTCTTATTTCCCAAAAGATAATACAAAAGATTTCAGCCAGGATGAAACGATCGTTGAATGGCTGACTCAGTATTCTGAAGATAAAGATGCAACATTTGTCCGTGGATTCCTTGGACGTATGTTATTCTCTGGAGAAGACGCATTAAAGAAAGTTGGTGTTTTATCTGGAGGAGAGAAAGTTCGTTGTATGCTATCTAAATTAATGATCAGCGGAGCCAACATCTTACTTCTTGATGAGCCTACCAACCACTTAGATATGGAATCTATCACTGCTTTAAATGAAGCATTAAAAGATTTCACTGGTGCATTATTGTTTACTTCTCAGGATCATCAGTTTGTACAGACAACAGCTAATCGTATCATGGAAATCACTCCGAATGGTCTGATTGATAAAGAATGTACTTACGACGAATATCTGGAAAATGACGAAGCTGCCAGAAAACGTCAGATTGTTGAGATTGAAGAAGACGACGAATAATTTCATAGTTCTAAACAAAAACACAGAGATTTTATTACCAATCTCTGTGTTTTTATTCTTATTTAAGTGTTTTTATTCTTATTTAATTTTCCTGATCGTAAGTATCTAAGAACGAATGTTTTACTCCATCTTTCTTATATGCAATGATCGTCTTTAAATTGACATTTTCTACACTCTTGAAAATATTGGACTCTACATACGGATTGATCTCTTTCATCTTCGCGATCAACTGTTTTGTCTCCATTCTCTTGGATTTCGTAACACCATCTGGATTACATGTTGTACAAGTATCTGTAAACTTACATGCACACTGGATAAAATGTAATCCATTGTAATCTCTCCAATGCTTTATATCATCCTCTCGGATCAGATACATCGGACGGATTAGTTCCATTCCTTCAAAGTTTGTACTGTGAAGTTTTGGCATCATCGTCTGTACCTGTGCTCCATAAAGCATTCCCATAAGGATCGTCTCAATGACATCATCATAGTGATGTCCCAACGCTATCTTATTGCATCCAAGCTCTTTAGCCTTGCTGTATAAATATCCACGACGCATTCTTGCACACAGATAACATGGCGATTTCTCAATCTCATAAACAGCATCAAAAATATCAGATTCAAAGACTGTGATCGGAATATCTAATAATTTGGCATTATTCTCTATGATCTGTCGATTCATTTCATTATATCCTGGATCCATGACTAAAAATACAAGATCAAAATGGAATTTGTTATGGCGTTTTAATTCCTGAAATAATTTCGCCATCAACATGGAATCTTTTCCCCCAGAGATACAGATAGCGATCTTATCATTCTCCTGCACTAGATCATATGTCTTGATCGCTTTTACAAACTTGGAGAATATCTGTTTGTGAAACTTCTTACGGATGCTCTTTTCAATCTCCTGTGTTCTTGTCAGTTCTTTTTTCTTGCCTTTTCCTTCGGCTTCTTTGTTATTTTGTTCTGTTTTCTGATCGTTTTCCTGTTCTTCTTTCATCAAGGATAACAACCATCCTGTGTATCCGCCTTCCAAACTAAGGACATCGATTCCTTCTTCCGCTAATTTCTCTGCTGCCTCCTTGCTGAAAATTCCCTTGGTACAATATAAAATAACTTTCTTACCCTGATCAATATATTCCTTTGCCTGTGTTCCAAGCTCATCTTCACCTGCTGCCACAACAGCTCCAGGGATCATTCCATAAGATGTGTTTGATTCATCTCTCATATCAAGAAGCTGATAACTCCCTTTTTCTAACTGTTTTAATTCTTTATATGAAATATTAATATTGCTCATGCTTTCAACCTTTCTTTCGTATCCTACTATATTTGTAGGGTTCCGTTTATTTATTATAGAGAGAAAGCTTTGAAAATACAAGAGCAAATCTTTATTTTGCATCAGTTGTTGTATACATTGTTGATCATAAATCCATAACCACTCCATTCGATTGGAATGTATGTCTGTTTTTTATTTTGTATCGCATAAATACCTATTCTGCCCGAAATCTGAGAATAAGATCCCTTTGCTGACTTTGCTTTTTGGTATTGTTCTGTTACATTGACATTGCCCATCAAACGCTTCTTCAAATTATACTCTGACTGTTTCAGATTCAGATAAGACAAAAATCCAGCCGGAATATCTTCCAAATGATCTGCGATATCTTTCCAATCTTTTGTGTAATCATAAGAGTACACATCAATCGCTAAAATCTGATCCGTATACGCGTCCATAATAAGATTCACTATTTCATCCTCCGACGATTCTGGTGATAATGTAATATACCATACCAGAAGATTTTTGACATTCGAAATATTAGATACGGAACCTTCATCGATCATATCATCCTTTTTCTTGATATAAGTGTATAATTTTTTATATGTAATCTTCCAGTCTTCATCTACCCGATAAGCGATTTTCATTTTTTTTAATAATAGATTCGTCTGTTTTTTTGCAGTTTTTTCTACATCTCTTCCATCCACAGTTCTTGATGAAGGTCTTACTGCTACACTCAAAATATGATTATTGATGATCTTTAATTTTTCCAGAGTTGTCTGAGTAGCCTCTACCGAAATCTCTACTGGATTTAAGGATAGATCCTCACTCTGCCCAAACGTTTTTTTGTCCACCAGAGCTGCCTGAATATTTGGTAAAAAGTAAAACAAGACCACAAGTAATAAAGCCACCACAACAAGAAGAGCATTCCTAATTTGTTTTTTCATAAGCTCCTCCTCCAATTGTTATGATCACAGTTGTTCCTTTCCCTTGCTGACTGATAAATCGCATCTCTCCTTGATGGATCCTCACGATTTCTTTACATATAGCAAGCCCTAAACCTACTCCACCTTGTTTTCTTGACCTTGACTTATCTATCCGGTAAAACGCTTCCGTGATCTTACTTATCTCATCCTTTGGCATTCCGCATCCAGTATCCGAAATATAAATCTTGGCTCCTTCTTGTATTGCTCGATCCTCAACTGTTAATATTCCACCCGAATTCATTGATTTTAATGCATTATCGATCAAATTTAATATTAATGATTTCAATAAATCCGGCTCTATCTTACAAATTGCTTTTTTTAAATTTAAATTCACAAGAATATCTTGTTCTTTTAAACGATACTGCATGGATGTAACTGCTTCTTGAATCATTGGCTCTAAATCTTGTTTTTTCATCTGAAACTGTTGATTTTTCAAAACAAGAAGTTTCATTAATTTTAATGATAAATTCTGTAATCGTTTTCCTTCTGAATAAATATACCCACATGCTTCTTTTTGCTCTTCTTTCGAAAGAGCTTCCATCCGCATCAGATCTGCATACCCTATGATCGATGTAAGTGGTGTCTTCATTTCATGAGCAAAACTTCCCATAAATTCTTCCTGGTTTTTTAACAATTGATCCAATTTCATTAACTTTTCTATCAATTGTTCTGTCATATAATTAAAACTGACTGAAAGTTCTCCAATTTCATCTTCTGTATGCACTGGAACCCTGACAGAATAATCACCGTCTGCAATCTGCTTCGAAACCTGTGACAATTTCTGTAATGGTCTTGTAAGGATCATTGCCAGAAAATAGGATACTACAATCTCAATTCCTATTACTAATACAAAAATCTTACGAAAACTTACCAACTGCTGATGCCTTGTCGCATATACTTCTGAAATATCATATGCTCCCTGAAAAACCATAGTTTCCTTTCCATAAGAAATCTTACTAGTAATCTGATAATATACTTTATTTTTATTTTGGAATACTACCGCTTTTCCCTGTTTCGTTGAAAAACCATTGCTTCTCCTAAAATTATCATTTTTACGATTGTAATAAAGTGGCTGCTTCCATTGAACCTCTCCATGTTGTTCCTTTAATAATCGAACTGAGCTGTCTCTTAGCAAGCCCTGCCAGTTTAATCGTTTCAATACACTCGCAAATGTTTGATTCTGATACGTATCATCCATCTCATTAATTTCTTTTAACATTCTTAAGATCATTTCGTAAGAATTCCTTGCTGCTCTTTTTTCTTGTTTGATAGATGCTTGATATGAATATTGAATCAGTAACATTCCTCCAAATCCAAATGAAAATGAAACGATCAACATTGTTATGATCATTAATTTCCAACGAAATTTCATCTTGGTACCTCCAGACGGTATCCCATCTTGGGCACAGTGATCAAAAAATCTTCCCAGCCAACTTTCTTTCGAACTCTCTGCACATGAAGATCTACCGTCCTGCTTCCCGCAATGTAATCTCCACCCCAAACACGTTCATAAATTATTTCCCTGAATAATACATTTCCAGGATTCCTTGCAAACAGCAATAATGTATCATATTCCTTCTTGGTCAAGTTAATTTCTTTCCCTTCTTTTTTTACGCACATTGCATCTGTGTCGATTTCTAAACCTAATATATTGATAATACGATCTAATTTGTGATATCGTCTTAATACAACCTCAATCCTTGCCAATAATTCCATAATCTCAAATGGTTTTACAATATAGTCTTCTGCTCCATATCGCAGACCATTTACTCTGTCATTAAGATCTCCTTTTGCTGTCAGGAAAATGACTGGTATCTCTAATGGTTTTACGTATTCTAAAATTTCAAACCCATCAGCCCCGGGCAGCATGATATCTAGTAAGATCAAATCTGGATAATTCTTTTCCAGCATATCAATTGCTTCTAACCCATCATAAGCACATTCACTATGATAGCCGGCTTTCTTTAAACTTAGTGCGATCAGATTTGAAATCGGCTTTTCATCTTCTACGACCATGATGTTCACCATAATTGTTCTCCTTATTGTTTTATTGATTTTCCTTATTGTTTTTGTATGCTGCCCAAAACCTTTTTTATTTTACGAATTCTTTGCATCATACTTGCATCATATTTTTATCTTTTTTTACAAACTGATTTCAATAAAAAGAGCAAAAACAAATCATCTCTGTCTGTCTTTGCCCTTTTTCTTTATTATTTTATCTTCAATTCCTTGTCCTATACATACTGAATATTCATCACACTTGTACCAACTGCATAACTTACCATATTCAGTACACTCTTCACAACGGTTGTACACGCATGTACGATATATCTGATATCTTCTTCTACTGTATGTGCAAGCTTCATATAAGAATTATGAATACTTCTAATATATGATGTCAATTCTTCCACAGAATCATATGCCGCAACATGCTCCTTGATCTGTGCTGCTTCTTCTGTCTGAAGAAATGCTCTCATTCCAAACTTCAGATCACGTTCATAATAGCAATGATCCTTTACATTGCCTGGATAATGATCATTATGTGGGAATGTAAAATAATCTGCAATGTAATGAATGATCACACCAAGACCTGCACAACGTCGCATATTCATTCCCTTATCTTTATCGTAATTGGCAATAAATTTTGAAATCTTACGTTCAATATCATCAAATGTAATATCAAACTTATGAGGTGTCGTCACAAATGATGGTCTGCAGTCTGGCCAGATACTTCCTACATAAAACGGTAATCTATAATCAAATACATTGTCAAGTTCCATAGAATTCATAATCTGCCCTGCTAATGAAATATGTGATTTCTTTCTCATATAAATGATACTCCTTATAATTAGAACCATATCCGGATCATATATTCCTTCCAGATATCGTCGTCATCTGCTTTGTTACACCCTTTGACTCAAATTATATAATTTTATCTGTCAATATGCAACCAAATGATGAATTCTTTATATTTTTTTAATATTTAGCCTGTAATTTATTTAATCTTCCATGTATTTCCGTAATAAATCTAATATTTTGCCGCTATTAAATCCTTTTCTCGCAAAATATCCGTAATATTTCTGAAAATTCTCCTTAGTAACGGAACCCTTTTGCCGGATCCTCTTCTTAACCTGTTCTTCCAAGATATCATCTTCTTCGTATTCATATTCCTCAAAGACCCTCTCTAATGTCTCCGCAGTGATTCCTTTCTTCCGAAGGTCCATCTTAATCTGAATCTTACTCTTACTTCCTGACTTGTATTCCATGTAGCGGCGTACATATTCTTCATCATTGATATATCCAAATGACTCCACATACGCAACTGCCCCTTCCGTAATAAATTCTGGAAATTCGGCTCTCATAAGACGTTCTTTTAATTCCTTTTTTGTACGATCCTGATATTTTAACAATGACATAGCTTTTAACTTCGCCCGATGCAACAGTAATTTGTTTAATTCTTCAAATTCTTCCTGTCCGATCTCGTCTTGTTCATGGAATCCCAATCGTCTTATCTCATTATAGTAAAGCAGGCAGTACTTTTCTTCATCGAAGAAAAGCCTGACCTGCTTTGTTCCTACTTTATCTAATTTGGTAATAACCATTATTCTTCTTCAGAAACCTGAGTCTCTGCCTTAGGATCGTTGTTGGCATTCTCAGCATCTTCCTCTAACAGTCCATAGTGGACACGGATCGCATGTTCCACTGTCTCTGCGATATCTGGGTGTTCTTCTAAGTACTTCTTACTGTTCTCTCTACCCTGTCCGATCTTCTCTCCGTTGTATGCATACCATGCACCGCTCTTGTGAATGATGTCTGCATCTGCTGCAAGATCTAAGATATCTCCATACTTAGAAATTCCTTTTCCGAACATGATATCAAATTCTGCCTGTTTAAACGGAGGTGCTACTTTATTCTTAACAACCTTGATTCTTGTTCTGTTACCGATCATCTCTCCCGCCTGCTTTAATGTCTCTGTTCTTCTGACATCTAAACGGATAGATGAATAAAACTTCAGTGCACGTCCACCAGTTGTTGTCTCAGGGTTACCAAACATAACTCCAACCTTCTCACGTAACTGGTTGATAAAGATAACTGTACAGTTAAACTTGCTTACAACACCTGTTAACTTACGAAGTGCCTGTGACATCAGTCTTGCCTGAAGACCTACGTGGGAATCTCCCATGTCTCCATCAATCTCTGCCTTTGGTACTAATGCAGCAACTGAATCGACGATAATGATATCGATCGCTCCAGATCTAACCATAGTCTCTGTGATCTCAAGTCCCTGCTCTCCTGTATCTGGCTGTGAAATATAGAGGTTATCGATATCCACGCCGATATTCTTTGCATAAACTGGATCTAGTGCATGCTCTGCATCGATAAATCCTGCGATTCCGCCTCTCTTCTGCACTTCTGCTACCATATGCAGTGCTACGGTTGTCTTACCACTGGATTCTGGTCCGTAGATCTCGATGATACGTCCCTTAGGAACCCCTCCGACTCCTAATGCGATATCAAGACTGATAGATCCTGTTGGTGTTACTTCGATCGTACGGTCTGCCTGGTATTCTCCAAGTTTCATGACCGATCCTTTTCCATAGTCTTTCTCGATCTTGACTAATGCGGCATCTAATGCCTTTAATTTCTCTTCCTGTTTCATATATGTTTACTCCTTTTAATTTCAAATATTTATCTTATATTCTTCTATCTTTTAATTTCCTGTTTAGAGTATAGCATATCCTTACACTAAAAAACAAGTGTTCGAACGAATATTTGTTCGATTTTTATTCGTGATCCTTTTTCTTATGATGATTCTCATAGAAACTCTTCAACCAATGCATGTCTTACCATAGTTAACGCTCTGCATACAGCTGTTTCTCTGACTTTCTGTCTGTTACCGTTTAACTGGTATTTGTTTACTTTCGTCTTTCCATTAACACTGACACCGATGTAAACAAGTCCTGCCTTCTTCTCAGGTGTTTCACCGCCCGGTCCAGCAAGACCTGTGATTCCAACACCGACATTTGAACCAGCCTGTCGTGCAACACCTTCCGCCATCTGTCTGGCCGTATCTTCTGAAACTGCTCCAACGGTATTTAGAGTTTCTTCTTTTACTCCAAGATATTTCATCTTAGCTTCATTTGCATATGTAATAAAACTTTCATTTAAGACATCCGATGCTCCTGCAACATTAACTAACCTTGCTGTAAACATTCCTGCTGTACAGGATTCTGCTGCTGCGATCGTATAATGATGTTTACTTAACATATCAACCACAACATCTTCTAATGTTTCATCTTCTTTTGTCGTAAAAATCTTATGGCCAAATCTTCTGTATAATTCTTCTGTTATTGGTGTAACAAGCTTCTTTGCTTCATCTTCACTTACCGCTTTTGCTGTCACTCGAAGATGAACTTCTCCTAATTTGGCATATGGGGCAACTGTAGGATTCGTCTGCTTTTCGATCAAATCTTCAATCTCTGCTGCAACGCGGCTTTCTCCCATACAATCAATCTTCACAACATCGGAGTATAATACCTCTGAACTTAATTCTTTTATGATCGGTTCTACCTGATCATGGAACATTGGAAGCAGTTCATTTGGAGGTCCTGGGAGTAAAACTACTTTCTTCCCTTCTTTTGCATGAATGACCATTCCCGGTGCTGTTCCATTTTCGTTATATAAAACAGTACAATCTTCTGGCACTAATGCCTGTTTTAAATTATTCTCTGTCATGTTACGATGACTTCTCGCAAAATATTCTTTCAAGCGTCTTAGTGCTTCTTCATCTTCTACAAGCTCCTGTCCACATGCTTTCGTTGCAATTTCCTTTGTAAGATCGTCTTTCGTTGGTCCAAGTCCACCAGATAAGACCAAAATATCAGATCTTTCAAGTCCCTGTCTGATCACATTTTCTAATCTTTCTGGATTGTCGCCTACTGTCGTCTCAAAAAAAACGCTTATCCCCAATGAGGCTAAGCGTTCTGATAAGTAGGCAG
>CAJMOO010000069.1 GCA_905215045.1 uncultured bacterium
AATTCAAAGCAGGAAAAGCTTTAAAAGATATTGTAAACGAATAGAATGTTCATTTGATATTACATTAACTGCCGGTTTCTATGGATCCGGCAGTTTTTCTATATCTATTTCAGCAATATAACATAGAAGAAAGAAGGAGACATAATCATGCGTTTAGACAAGTTTTTAAAAGTATCCAGACTGATCAAGAGAAGAACTGTTGCGAATGAAGCCTGTAGTGCAGGAAGAGTTCTAGTGAACGGCAAAGCAGCGAAAGCTGGAACGAATGTGAAACCAGGAGACAGAATAGATATCCAGTTTGGAAACAGAGAGACAGCAGTAGAAGTAGTTTCTATAGCAGAGACAGTGAAGAAAGATGAGGCAGCAGATCTGTACAAGTTTTTATAGGTATGTTTTATAAGCTTTGTTCATAAGATGTATAAAACATTTTGGGAGGAAGTTTAGTATGATAGAAGAGAGACAACCTTTAAGAGCACATAAGATCAGCTTATCAAACCGATCTCTTGGCGTGATCACAGGGGTAAAAGATGTTGTTTCCTTTGATCTTAATGAGATCATTCTTGACACAGATCAGGGACTGTTAATGATTAAGGGAAAGAATCTCCATGTAAAGAAATTACTGGTTGAGAAGGGTGAAGTAGAGATTACGGGAAAGATTGACAGTTTTTTATACTCTAATATAGAAGAGCCAGGAAAGAAAGAAGGATTATTAGGAAGGTTACTGAAATAATGAAAGAGACTGTAACCGATCCGTTGTTATTTTTTCTTGCGTCAATTTTATTTGGTGTATGTTTGCAGGCAATATATGATATTATTCGTGGAATTCGAAGAGTATTCTATCATAAAAGCGTGTTTTTGTTTATAGAAGATATAGGATTTGGAATATTTACAGCAGTGATGGCATTTATATTTCTTTGTACATATAACGATGGCGAGTTAAGAGGATTCTTTTTCCTCGGAATTGTGATCGGAATGATTCTATATTATCAATTATGCAGCAAGTTCCTTTTGAGGGCTGTCATACATATTACAGAGAAGCTAAAGAAGATCATAAGGCAATTTGAAAAAGTATGTTTAAGACCAGGAATTCATATCAAGAGAAACCTGAAATGGCAATTGAAAAAAGAAAAAAAACAAGTTACAATGGCACTAAAGAAACAAATAAAAAGAGGTGGTAAAAGTGACAATACGAAAGAAACAAAATAAGCTGGATCAGAGGACAAAGATCATCATGATCATTGTTCTGATATTTGTAGTCATTTTAGCATTTTCCTATATCAATCTACGACAGAAATCAAAGAAGATCGCCAAAGAGCAGCAGCAGGTGGAATCCCAGATCAAGAAACAAGAAGAGAAGAAAAAAGAATTAAAGAAGAAAAAAGAATATATCAAGACAAAAGAATTTATTGAAAAGACAGCCACAGAGAAGTTTGGACTATTGTACCCGGGAGAGTACTTACTCAAAGGATCAGATGACTGATAAACAACAGAATTAAAAAATTTAGGGGGGGGGAAAACAAACGTTCCTCCCTTCGTTTTGCTTATAATGTGAAAGACGAAATTTTAGCTGAAGATAAAAGGCGGAAATTTCGTCTTTTTTTTCCGCCTTAAGTGGAAAAAGACGAACTATATTCTTATGTGCATATTGCATATAATTTAGTACAGAAGGAGAAAAGTAATGGAAATATCAAACAAACGATGTATCCAGATTCTGAAATTATTGTTGAAAAATAAAGAATGTATGACAGGAGATAATCTTGCAGTTGCAATCGGAGTGTCTTCAAGAACCATTCGAAATGATATGAAAGATTTAAATAGAGCATTGGAAGATCATGGTGCAAGCGTTGTATCAGAGATTGGACAAGGATATTATTTAAAGATTGAAGATCAGGAAAAATTTTTAGCATTTCAGAATGAGATGGAAGAACAAAAAAGAGAAAAAGATTTTAAAAATATTATTCCATCAGAGCCAGAAGACAGAGTAAAGTATATTATTTCAAAGTTATTGCTGTCGATACTCAATGGAAGAAAAGAAAAAATAGAGTTTTTTGATCTGGAAGAAGAACTTTTCATTAGTACTTCTACTTTAAAGAAAGACTTTCGAAATATCGATAAAGTTTTAAAACCTTATGATCTTAAAATCAGTATCACAAAGAAAGATGGTGTGAAGATCGTAGGAGATGAGGCGAAGATACGATATTGTATTTCAGAATATATCTTTAACAGCAAAGGGTATTTTGGAATAGAAGAAAATCAATTTTATCAAAGTATTTTTAAAGAACAGGAAATTGAAAAATTAAGAGAAATTTTACTTGATGTAATTTCGGTTTATAATTTAAGACTTACAGATCTGGCATTTAAAAACGTTTTGATTCATAGTTTGATCATGTTAAAACGCTTTGCAAGGCAAAAGAGTGTGACATATGAAGAAAATGATATCAAAACATTTGAAAAGAAAGTTGAATTTGAATGTGCTCAGGAGATCATCAAACGCATTCAGCAAGACTTTGAAGTAGATCTTGGAAATGAAGTTTATTATTTGACACAGCACTTGATTTCAAGTCAGAGATTTTTGATTGATGATCCAAAAGAAGATTATGAATACAAAAACGAAATTGAAAAAATTCTGATAAAGATCAAGGAAGAGACAAATATTGATCTTTCCGATGATAAACAACTGATTAATGGATTGGCAATGCACTTGAGTGCGGCACTTCAGAGAATGCGGTTTGACATGAATATTCGAAATGAATTTTTAGATTCGATCAAGAATATGTATCCACTAGCATTTGAACTTGCAGTGATCGCAGGAGAGATCATTGAGGAGAATTTCCAGTTTAGGACACAAGAAAATGAAATCGGTTTCTTGGCGATGCATTTTGGAGCAGCATTGGAAAGAAAAGGGCTTAATGAGAAAAAACCAAGAAAGAAAGCAATTATCGTGTGCTATGCAGGAGTTGCAACAGCGATGCTGATTAAAGAAAAGATTGAACAGAATTTTGGACATAAGATTGAAGTGATCAAAACATGTTCGCAACAGGAAGTAAGTCAAGAGTTGATCAAACAGGTGGATCTTGTATTGACAACGGCAGAACTTTCAGAACTTAAATCTGACAAAATAAAGAAAATAAACCTATTTTTGGATGAAACAGATATTCAGTTCATAGGAAATATTTTAAAAGAAGATCAAAAAGATGAAATTGATTATCGAAAGATTTTTCGAAAAGAATTATTTTTCTATGATGTGGAATTTAAGAATAAAGAAGAAATTCTTGAACATATGACAAGAGAGATGCAGATACGAGGATTGATCAGTAAAGAAGGAAGTAAATCCGTATTTAAAAGAGAAGAAATGTCGACGACAGAACTGGGCAATATGGTAGCAATACCGCATGCAATGTCAAATGACTCTGAAGAGGCAGTCGTATCCGTTATGATCTTAAAGAAACCAATCCTCTGGGAAAATGAAAAAGTGCAGGTTGTACTTTTACTCAATGTACCAAAGTCACAATACAATATGTGGGAAGTTGTATTTAAACGATTATATCAATATCTGATTGGTGATCAAGGGGTTACAAAATTGATCAAAGATAAAGATTATGATGATTTTATTCGTCATTTGGAAAGAAATGAATAGGAAGGAAATATCATGGAATCACTAGTATTAAATAAAGACAACGTTAAATTGAAGGTAAAAGCTTCTGATTGGGAAGAAGCGGTTAGAATTGGGGCAGGGATGCTTGTAGAACAAGGATGTGCAAAACAATCTTATGTTGATGGTATCATTGCTTCTGTCAAAGAATTAGGGCCTTACATTGTCATTGCAGATGGAATCGCAATGCCGCACACAAGACCAGAACAGGGAGCTATTGGGATCGGTTGTAGTCTGATCACACTGGATCAGCCAGTAAAATTTGATGGAGATGACAGTGAAGTAAAAGTTATGATCTGTTTTTCAGCAGTAGACAGTGAAAGCCACATGGATATTCTTAAGATGATCGTTGAGTTTGTAGAGCGCGGACTCATTGATGATATAGCTAAAGCAACGACTTATGAAGAGTTACTTGAAGTGATCAAAGAGAAATAGTTTTAAAAAAGAAAGGAGACGAAACTATGTTACAGATTTTAACAGTATGCGGAGCAGGACTGGGAAGCAGTTTTGCATGTCAGATGAGTGTAGACGCCGTATTAAAGGAACTGGGTGTGGAGGCAAAACTTGACCATACAGACATCTCTAGTGTAGGGGGAGCAAAGGCTGACATCATTCTTTCAGGAAAGAACTTTGAGAAACAGTTTGAGCGTTATACACTGGACTGTCCAACAATTTTTCTCGATCGATTGGTCGATAAAAATGAGATCAAAGAAAAACTGACACCGGTTTTAAAAGATCTTGGAGTTTTATAAAACTAGCAAAATAGAAAGTGAGGAGAAAAAATGCAGGTTTTAAATTTTATCATTAAGAACATCCTGACACAGGCATCTGTTGTCGTAGGACTGATCGCACTGCTTGGTTTAGTGTTACAGAAAAAACCAATTGGTACTGTTGTATCAGGAACAATGAAAACTATCTTAGGATTCTTAGTATTATCCGCAGGTTCAAGCGTTATCCAGGGATCATTAGCTATTTTTGGTGATCTGTTTAATAAGGCCTTTGGACTTAAGGGTCTTGTAGCATCTATCGAAGGTATTAACGGTCAGGCAATGACAGACCTTGGACTTGGATCAGAGATCGCTATCACATTAGCAGGTATCTTTATTGTTAATATTATTTTAGCTCGTATTACACCATTTAAGTACATCTTCTTAACAGGACAGGCTTTATTATGGGAATCTACACTTTGCGTAGTATTTGCTTACTTCTGTGGATTAAGAGGACTTCCATTGATCATCGTAGGATCAATCGTTGGTGGTGCATTCGCAACATTAATGCCAGCATTCGCACAGCCAGTTATGCGGCAGATCACCGGTAGTGATGATATCGCATTAGGACATTTCTGTACATTTGGATATATGTTCACAGCATTAATTGCTAAATTAACAGGTGATAAATCTAAATCAACAGAAGATGTTGCATTACCTAAGAGTCTTGAATTCTTACAGGATACATATTTATCAGTAATGGTAGTTATGGTGCCATTTTACTTGATCGTAGCAATCTTTGCAGGACCTAAAGCATGTGCTGAATATGCAGGAGCTACAAACTACATCGTATTCATGTTCTTACAGGCATTACAGTTTGTAACAGGTTTATACGTATTAATGGCCGGTGTTCGTTTACTGTTAGCTGAATTAGTACCAGCTTTCCAGGGAATCTCTATGAAACTGGTTCCAAATTCAAAACCAGCCTTAGACTGCCCAGTATTATTCCCATATGCACCAAACGCAGTAATCTTAGGATTCATCTTTACAACAATCGGATCTATCATCGGTATGTTCTTAACACCAATGCTTGGATTACCAATGATCTTACCTGGAGTTATGAGTAACTTCTTCGCAGGTGGTACAGCTGGTATCTTTGCTAACCAGGTTGGTGGACGTCGCGGAACGATTATTGGATGTATTGCACATGGTATCTTCATCATGATCTTACCAGCTTTACTTTCCCCAATGCTTGGACAGATTGGATTCCAGAACATGACATGTACAGACGTAGATACTGTAGTAACAGGATTCTTCTTCATGATCATTAAATCTATCGCAGGAATCTTCTAAGATTAGAAAGCAAAAGATCATTATAGAAAGTTATACAGGAGGGATGATCAATGTTTTTCTTTGGTAAAAAGAAGAAAGAAAAGAAGCAAGAGCAGGCAGTTCCTGTTGTAAATAAAGAGGAATTGATCGCGAAAGCTTCAGAAAAAGTAACAGAATTAGAAAGTAAAACAGGGGATGAGAGAGTTTCATTATTAAACGAAATCGGATCCCTGTATACACAAGCAGAAGAAACAGATCTGGCAATCCAATATTATGAAGAAAGCTTGGAACTTTGCAAGCAGCACGGAAAAGCGAGCACAGATCTAATGAAACTTTACAATAAAAAACGTCAAGAAGCTGCAGAAGCGAAAGATGATGAAAAAGTAAAGGAATATATGGATAAGGTTCAGAACCTGATGCAGATGTCAAAGGATATGATCCGAGGAAATGCATAACATTTACGGGGAGGAAATTCCTCCCTGCAAACATATAATTCATTCGCAACGTATAAGGCAAAATTAAAGGAGTAAAGAAATGTATAAAAATTTGATTGAATTATTTAAAGAAAATGAAGGTAAAGGAGCAGTAGGAGCATTCAACTTACATTGTTTTGAAATGCTTCCAGCAATGATTCAAGCAGCAGAAGAACTGAACGTTCCAATCATTATCCAGACTTCTCTTGGAACAGCTGAATATATTGGTTTTGAACCATTGATCGCAGCTGTAAAAGCTTTAGCAGAAAAATCTTCTGTAAATGTAGCTCTTCATATGGATCATTGTAAAAGCATTGAAGCACTGAAAAAAGCAATCGATCTTGGATATTCTTCTGTAATGTATGATGGATCTGCATTACCAATTGAAGAAAATATCAAAAATACACAAGAAGTTGTAGCATATGCTCATGCACATGGAGTATCTGTAGAAGGTGAGATCGGATCTATCGGTGGAGCTGAAGAAGGTGTTGTAGTAGAAAAAGACGCTGCGATGTATACAAAACCAGAAGATGCACTTCATTATGTTAATGAAACACATGTAGATGCATTAGCAGTATCTATTGGTACAACACATGGTCAGTTCAAATCTAAAGCTAAGATCAATTATGAATTATTAACAGAATTAAAAGCTAAATTAGGACCTGTTGGATTAGTTCTTCATGGAGGAACAGGAGTATCTGATGAAGATATGAAACGTTGTGTACGTGAAGGAATGAAAAAGATCAATGTGGGAACAGAATTAAATAAAAACTATATTGAAGTTGTCAGCAAAACATTCACAGCTGATGATGTAACACCACTGACATCTTTAAGAAATCTGTTAGGACCAGCAAATGAAAGAATCAAAGAAATTGTTATAGATAAGGCTTCATTATTTAAATTATAGGATTAAAAAGTTTAAATAACCCTCTTATATTATATAATTCATCAGGTGCGGCAGGGAGGAATGAATCCCTGCCGCATTTAACTTTTTAGAAAAATATCTATCATTTGAGCGGAGGAAATAAGCATGAAAAAAACGATCGTATTGCTTGCAGGATACCCGGCAACAGGAAAAAGTTATCTTTGTAATAAAATATTAGAAAAACTTCCAGACTTTTTGATCGTATCTCAGGATGATATGAAAGAAAAATTATTTGACCAGTATGGATTTGATAATATGGAAGAAAAAGTAGCCATTGAAAATCAGAGCTGGGAACAGTACTATGAAGTTATGGAAGAAGATCTTAAGAATGGGGATTCCATTATTTCAGATTACCCATTCAGTGTAAAACAGAAAGACAAGATTAAAAATCTTGCAGAGAAATATGAATATCAAGTTGTAACATTCCGCTTGATCGGAGATCTAGAAGTTTTATTTAAGCGTTCACAAAAGAGAGATTTGGATCCAAAGAGACATTTAAGTCATCTGGTATCACGTTATCATAAAGGTGATGTACTAGAAGACAGAAGCAAGGCAGATTGTCTTGTAACCTATGATATTTTTATGGATCGTTGCAAGAACCGTGGATACGGAACATTTGAACTGGGACATCTGATCGAAGTTGATGTAACAGATTTTTCGAAGATTGATTACCCAGCATTGATCAAAGAATTATGTGATCTTGTAGAAGAATAAAGGAGAAACAGATGGGAAGTATTTTTTGTATCGGACAGTCAGCATATGATATCACGATTCCGCTTGACGGCGCGATCTGTGAGAATCAAAAATACCGCGTGACACAAAAAGAAGAATGTGGAGGCGGACCTGCATTTAATGCTGCATATCTGTGTGCAATGTGGGGAGAAAAAGTAGAATTGATCAGCCGGATCGGAAACGATACTTACGGGAAACGATTGTTAGAAATTGCTGCACAGGCTGGAATCGGAACCAATTATCTGATCAAGGATGATGAGATTGAAACACCGCATAGTTATATTTTTTCAAATCAGGAAAATGGATCAAGAACGTTATTTAATTTCCCAGGTGAGAAAAAAGACGTTGAATATACATATCCGGATGAAGAAGTCTCTGTTATCTTAAGTGATGGACACGAACCAGAGATCAGTGTGGAGGCAATTCATCATTATAAGAGTGCCATTTCAATCGTAGATGCAGGGACATGCAGAGAAAGTACAATGCAGGTAGCAAAAGAAGTAGATTATCTGGTATGTTCTGAAGATTTTGCAAGACAATATACAGGAAAGACAATCAATCTTAATGATCCAAAGAAAGCATGTGAAATCTTTGAAGAAGTAGAACAGATCAATCATAAGCATGCAGTGGTCACACTGGGAGAAAAAGGATTATTATATCGTAGAGATGGAAAGATCACATTGATGCCAGCATTTAAAGTAAAAGCAGTCGATACAAATGGTGCAGGGGACATTTTTCATGGTGCATTTGCATATGCGATCAAGCAGCAATTGGATTTTTATGATGTATTAAAAATAAGCTCTATGGCGTCTGCGATTTCCGTGCAGACATTAGGAGCACAATCCTCCATACCACAATTAACAAAAGTAACAAGCGAACTTCAAAAGAAGGGAAATCATTATGACAAGAGAAGATATCTTTAAAACTGTTGATCACACACTATTAGCCCAGACAGCAACTTGGGAAGAAATTAAAGAAATATGCGATGATGCGATCAAATTCCAGACAGCATCTGTATGTATTCCAGCATCTTATGTAAAAAGAGCAAAAGATTATGTTGATGGGAAAATGGCAATCTGTACAGTGATCGGATTCCCAAATGGATATAGTACAACAGCAGTCAAAGAATATGAAACAAAAGATGCTATATTAAATGGTGCAGATGAAATTGATATGGTCATCAACTTAGGAGATGTCAAAGATAAACATTTCGATAAGATCAAAGGCGAAATTGCGTTATTAAAGAGCGCATGTGGAGATAAAATATTAAAAGTTATTATCGAAACATGTCTGTTAACAGAAGAAGAAAAGATTAAGATGTGTGAGATCGTAACAGAAGCAGGAGCAGATTTCATCAAAACATCTACAGGATTCTCAACATCAGGAGCAACATTTGACGATATTGCTTTATTTAAGAAATATGTTGGAGAAAATGTAAAGATCAAAGCAGCAGGAGGAATCAGTTCCTTTGATGATGCTAAGAAATTTATCGAACTTGGGGCAGACCGCCTTGGAACAAGTCGATTAGTAAAAATCGCTAAAGTAGAAGCTTAAAATACAATTTGAGAATATTTATCGTTAACAAAAAGGAATGTTGCATTCGTGCAACATTCCTCAGACTGTAGACAAACTAGGTGCTGGGATCATCCCAGCACCATTTTTTCCTT
>CAJMOO010000070.1 GCA_905215045.1 uncultured bacterium
CGATTAATTCTAATGCGCTTGCTGTAATCTTACTCATAATTCTAAACCTCCATAAAAAGTTGTTGTTTTTATTCCGTTTTATTTCCTATTTTTCTACTAGGTTTTCTATGTTTTAGATTATACAACCACATATCTTTATTGTCAACATCTTTTGCATTATTTCTGTTATAGGTTTTTCTTTTGATTTGCTATAAGTTCTCTTTATATTTTTAATCCACAGATTCTTATGATCTGGAGATCAAATGTTCTTGCAGAAACACTCCAATTCCATCGTGATCATTATCTTTGGTAATATAATCTGCAACACTTTTTGTTTTTTCACTTCCATTTGCCATGACGACTCCGACTCCTGCATGCAAAGTCATATCATAATCATTATCTGCATCTCCAAATGTGCAGAGATTTTCCATTGTAAATCCATGCATCTCCATCAGTTTTTGTAATCCAAAGGATTTTAAGATTCTAGGATCCATAAATTCAAACAGGTGTTGCGTCGTTTGAAGACTTGCACATTTGAAACGTTCATTTTTAAAGGTTTTTGCTCTCTCGATAACTGCCGGCATAGTTTCTGGTTTGCAAACAATAAGAAGTTTTAAACGATCTTCTTTTAAATACTCGTCAAAATCAATGACTTCATATGGAAGCTGATCACCTTTAGATAAAATTTTAATAAGTTCATCTTCTTTCGGAGTATACAAAACTCCATCCCCATGAATTGCAAAATTCACATCCATATCTTTATAATGCTCCATGATATTTGCGATCAGGTTTCCTGGAAGGGCAAAATTTTCTTCATAATAATCGGTTTTGTAATCATAAATCTCACCTCCGTTGCTTCCAACGACCATATCAACAAGCCCGCCAATTCCCCATTTTCCAAACAACCTTTTTACACTTGGAACATCTCTTCCTGTTGATATTCCAAACAAGATTCCTTGTTCTCGAACTTTCTTTATCGCATCAATTGTTTTGGAGGTAACAATTCCCTTGCTATTTAACAGTGTTCCATCAATATCACACATTATAACTTTTATATTCTTCATAACGTTTCTCCCTTGATTTTGTCCATAAATATTATTTTCTACCAATTTAACATATTCTTTCAAAATAAATAAGTCCCAGAACAAAACTTTACGCTTTTTTCTGGGACTTATGAATTTTACATATTTAAAAGTCAGATAACAATTATTTTAATTGTAACATCGCAAACATACAAATTCCAGCAAAAATTAGAACTACGATACTTCCTGAAATATCTCTCAGAAAATGATTTTTTAGGCTTTTTTCTACAGAGTCTTTCACTGGAATCTGATATGTTTTAACCGTTTTATATAGAAGGAAAGCTAATGCGGCTACATATAAGAAGTTCTGAAGCATTACTTCTGCAACGATCATCAATGCCATATTCACAACCGCATATCCATAATCAGCTTTATTCAAATGCTGTTGTAAAAAGCCTAACAAGTATGCGATAAATGGATTAACCATGGCAACTAAGAACATAACGGTATAATGTGGATTCTGACTTAGGATCGTCTGTAGATTAGCACCTGCAGTTCCTTTGGCTGTAAGATAACCTAATGCCATAAATGGACTTACTGCCAATAATACTTTAATGATCGTAAATATGCGCTCAATTGAAGAATTTACTGTTACATTCTTCTGAATCGTTTTCATCATGATTCTTTCCTCCTGTACTGCAAAATCTTTATTACTTTAATTCTGGCCAATAACCTTTGTTCGCTTCAATCAGGTCATCTAAGATCTGTTTTGCTACTTTTGCACTTGGTACTGTCTTAGATAATGTCAGTGCCTGCCATAACTTTTGATAGCTTCCTTCGATCCATGCTTCTACTGTCAGTTTTTCTACGCTTACCTGCTGTTCCATTAATCCTTTCTGGAACTGTGGGATTGCTCCCTGACAGATCTTTTCGTATCCGTTGCTTCCTACGATACATGGGATCTCTACCATGGCTGTACGGTCAAAGTTCTCAACTGCTCCTTCGTTTGGTACGATCAGTAAGAATCTTTCCTGTGTATTTTCTGCGATCGCACATGCTAAGTCTACGATATATGTTGCATGTGCATCTGGTTCGAATGCACTTCCGACTGCTGTTCCTTTTTCGATGATCTTTCTGCATTCTCCGAAGATGAACTTCTCTCTTCCATCCATAACTTCGTTCGCTCTTGTGTATTCTGGATTTGATGTCTCTACAACATAATCTGGGAACAGGTAGTATTTTAAGTATGTATTTGGAATTGTTTCTGGATCAACTGCATATACATCTCTTGCTTTCTGGAATGTATGTACCCAGCTTTCGTCTACATGCTGGTTAGAATCTGATAATGCATCTGCATATCCGTTTGCTGCCATATGTTTCTTGATCTCTGGCATTAAGTCATTTCCTTCAGAATCATAGATCTTGTTCCACCATCCGAAGTGGTTTAATCCATAGTATCCGTACTGCATTTCTTTTCTGGATTTTAATCCGACCATGTTTGCCATCTTTTCCATTAAGTCGATCGGCATATCACAGATATTTAAGATCTTGGAGTCTGGTCTTAATCTTCTTGTTGCTTCTGCAACGATCGCTGCTGGGTTTGAGTAGTTTAACATCCATGCGTTTGGTGAATATTTTTCCATGTAATCAAGGATCTCAATAACTCCACCGATAGAACGCATTCCGTAAGCGATTCCTCCTGGTCCACATGTTTCCTGTCCGAGTACTCCGTATTTTAGAGGGATCTTCTCATCTTTTTCACGCATTGCATATTTTCCGACACGGATATGTGCTAATACGAAGTCGATGTCTGTGAATGCTGTTTCTGGATCTGTTGTGTAATCAAATGCTACTTCTGGTGCATTTTCTTTTAAATAGATCTCACATGCTTTTGCAACTGTTTCCTGTCTCTCTGCATCGTTATCATAAAACTTGATGGAACGAATTGGGAATCTGTCCATATGATCTAAGAGCATCAATACGATACCTGGTGTAAATGTACTTCCACCACCTGCAACTGTAATTGAATATTTTTTCTTTGCCATTTTTCATTCCTCCTGAATGTTGTTTGTTTTTCTTTGTTGAGTTCATCATACTATCGTATTTATCCTGATACAATAGTTTCGCCTCATTCAGGAACGTATCATCAATGTTGTTGCATTTCACAAAACATGTGATTTTTCACAAATGGCTTATTTATGCGGTTTATCAATGTTTTTCTTCGTTGTTTTCTGTTATCGTTTCTTGTTTTTTCAATTGATGTTCCATGTATTTTAATGTCAGAAATTCGTTGACAATGTGAAAATGTAATGTCGGATAATATAGGAATCCATACCCGATCGTATGTATTTCTTCTGACTGAAATGTCAAAACTTCATCTGCAAGATCATAAAATTCACCCTTGCCATGCATTGCGATTCCTATGATCTTTGCTCCCCTCTCTTTTGCACTCCTCATTTTGCGGATCTGTTTTTCATTTTGCCCTGAAAGGCTGTAGAAGATCACAAGATCATCTTCGGTAAATTTCTCTGAAAGAAGCTCATATTCACTTGCTCCTTCTATCGTATTGATAAAAATGCCTTGATACAAAAACTTTTCTTTCAGATGCTGTGCCGCTAATTTCTGTGTCGATCCTGAACCTTGTGTATAGATCCTGCTTGCAGATTCTATCATCTGGCAAACCTTATCCATATCCATATCCTCAAAACGCCGGATATTTGCTATAAAACTGTTTGCATTTCGATCCATATCTTTTTCTTCGTATAGGATTTCTGCTTTATCTTCCCATTTCAGGAAAGATCGCATCTCACTATATCCAGAAAACCCCAGCTTCTTTGCAAATCGCAGGATCGTGGTATGTGATACATGACAAAAAACCGCCAGCTGCTGGATCGAAATCTGTTTACATTGTTCTTTATGACGCACGATATATGCCCATATTTGAAGATCATTTTCATTTAACATGTCAAATTTCTTCTGTATCAATTCTTCCATATTCCTAGCTCTCATCAGACTGGCTCCTTTCCTCTAAATATTCCAAATAACGCAAAAACAGCATTTCCGCCAGAATATAATAAGATGTCATGGATTCATAACGCCCTTTATACATGTTTTGTTCTACAATTGTTGTTGATATGTATAAATTATAATTGCTGATCTCTGCCAATGGATTCTTCTTTTGTTTTGTGATCGAAATGATCGGTGTTCCTTTGATCCTTACTTTCTTGGCAAAATCTATCGTAGAATCTGCTTCTCCTGACACAGAAATGATCAAAACAAGATCATCACTATCTATATACTTTACTACCGTCTCATATTCTGTTACTCCACTAAAATCATAAAAACGCTTATCTGTAAAATAAAACAATCGTTTAAATTCCTTTGCAACGATCTTTTGTACCATACCTGTTCCATATACAAAAATTCGTTTTGCCTGATAGACCAGCTTACTGATCTCTCTAAAATCCTGCTGCACCATATCCTGCATCATTTCTTCATATGCGAGACAAACTTTTACAGCTTTGCTTGTATCTTGTTTCTTGTCATCATTTTCCATCTTAAGATGTACTTTGAACTCACCAAAGCCTTTTAAAGACAGCTTTTTTGTAAATCGAAGTACTGTCGTTCTGGATACATTACATTTTCTTGCAAGTTCTTCGATCGTCATATTTTCACATTGTTTTTTGTGTTTCTCCACATAGTCCCATATGTATAGATCATTTTCACTTAATCTGTCACTATACTGATTGAGCAGTTCTTCTAGTCGCATATTTTCCTCTTCCTTTATGATACAGACACGGTTTTGAGACATGTTCATTAAAAAACTGTACAACTGGTCCTGTCCCAAAAGCCATAATTACTGTGCCTATTCCCACATTGCCTCCAAATATTAAACTTATTATAACACAAATAATATCTGTTGCAATTCTGCACACTTTAAAAGGAATTTTACTTTTTTCATGAATTTGTATCCCTAATGTATCATATGGTGCACTTCCGAGTTCTGGTGTCATATAAACAGAACACCCTAGACAAACCCCTAGAATTCCTACAATAAGAAAAGTAACTTTCACTGCCAGGTTTTCTGGATCTTCAAAAAACATATGATATCTTGCTGTAAAAAAGTCTACCAGAAGGCCACATCCGATCATGTTCCATAAAGTTCCAAATCCAAATATGGCACTTATCCCTTTTTTTTCTTTAATCACGAAAATGAAAAGTCCGATAAAAATCACTATATTTACAATTATCTGCCATACACCATAAGAAAATGGAAGATGTTCACTTACCGCCATGTTCATACAACTAAATGTATCTACTCCAAATCCTGATAAATTTAATAATGTCACATTAAATCCTATCAATATAACCCCAATAAATGCCATAAAATATCGTTTCATTCCTATATCCTTTCTTTTAAAAAGGGACCTTGCTCTCGCAAAGTCCCTCTTCTTTAAACTTTAATTCATATAACTATTTAGAAATCTTGTATAAAACATCTCCAATGTTTACATGACCTTCTGTCTTTACAAATTCAATCTTATACTCATCCATTGCTGTCAAAACGATCGGTGTAACCGTTTCTTTTCCTTTGGATTTCACAAAATCCAGATCAATGGATCCCATTAGTTCACCTGCGTGAACTTCATCTCCTACGGAAATATCAAGATCAAATCCTTCTCCATTTAATTCTACCGTATCCATTCCGATATGCATGAGAACTTCGGCTCCATTGTCTAATACAAATCCTATGGCATGTTTTGTATCAAAGATTGACGCTACTTTTCCATCCACTGGAGCATATAGATTTCCCGCATCTGGCTCGATGGCTACTCCATCTCCCATTAGTTTGTCAGAGAACATAGGGTCATTTACTTTCTCTAATGGAAGGACGGTTCCTTCAAAATACGCTTTGATCTCAATTGCATCATCTTTCTTTTTCTTCTTAAAAAATAACATCTTTCTTCACCTTTCTTCCCATGCATATGTTTTGGTTTCTTATTTTAATTCTGGCCAGTAATCTTTGTTAGCCTCGATCAGGTCATCTAAGATCTGTTTTGCTACTTTCGCACTTGGTACTGTCTTAGATAATGTCAGTGCCTGCCATAACTTCTGGTAGCTTCCTTCGATCCATGCTTCTACTGTCAGTTTTTCTACGCTTACCTGCTGTTCCATTAATCCTTTCTGGAACTGTGGGATTGCTCCCTGACAGATCTTTTCGTATCCGTTGCTTCCTACGATACATGGGATCTCTACCATGGCTGTACGGTCAAAGTTCTCAACTGCTCCTTCGTTTGGTACGATCAGTAAGAATCTTTCCTGTGTATTTTCTGCGATCGCACATGCTAAGTCTACGATATATGTTGCATGTGCATCTGGTTCGAATGCACTTCCGACTGCTGTTCCTTTTTCGATGATCTTTCTGCATTCTCCGAAGATGAACTTCTCTCTTCCATCCATAACTTCGTTCGCTCTTGTGTATTCTGGATTTGATGTCTCTACAACATAATCTGGGAACAGGTAGTATTTTAAGTATGTATTTGGAATTGTTTCTGGATCAACTGCATATACATCTCTTGCTTTCTGGAATGTATGTACCCAGCTTTCGTCTACATGCTGGTTAGAATCTGATAATGCATCTGCATATCCGTTTGCTGCCATATGTTTCTTGATCTCTGGCATTAAGTCATTTCCTTCAGAATCATAGATCTTGTTCCACCATCCGAAGTGGTTTAATCCATAGTATCCGTACTGCATTTCTTTTCTGGATTTTAATCCGACCATGTTTGCCATCTTTTCCATTAAGTCGATCGGCATATCACAGATATTTAAGATCTTGGAGTCTGGTCTTAATCTTCTTGTTGCTTCTGCAACGATCGCTGCTGGGTTTGAGTAGTTTAACATCCATGCGTTTGGTGAATATTTTTCCATGTAATCAAGGATCTCAATAACTCCACCGATAGAACGCATTCCGTAAGCGATTCCTCCTGGTCCACATGTTTCCTGTCCGAGTACTCCGTATTTTAGAGGGATCTTCTCATCTTTTTCACGCATTGCATATTTTCCGACACGGATATGTGCTAATACGAAGTCGATGTCTGTGAATGCTGTTTCTGGATCTGTTGTGTAATCAAATGCTACTTCTGGTGCATTTTCTTTTAAATAGATCTCACATGCTTTTGCAACTGTTTCCTGTCTCTCTGCATCGTTATCATAAAACTTGATGGAACGAATTGGGAATCTGTCCATATGATCTAAAAGCATCAGCACGATACCTGGTGTAAATGTACTTCCACCACCTGCGACTGTGATTGAATATTTTTTCTTTGCCATTTCTTCTTTCCTCCGAATTTATACTAATGATTATAATAATGTTTCAAATACTTCTCTGATACTAGGAACTTTTAATCCAATGATAACCTGATATGCTTTTCCATTGATAGAACATCCATGTGTTCCGATTGCTTTGAAATAAGGATCGTCTTTACATAATGTTTCATCTTTTACGTTGACACGTAATCTGGTTGCACAGTTTGTTACATCAACGATATTGTCTTTTCCTCCAAGTCCTTCAAGGATCAGTTCGCATAATTCAAGTTTAGGATCTCCTGCTTTTCCACCTTTTTCTGCCTGTTTGTTTCTGAATTTTTCTTTTGATCCAAATTCAATCTCTGCTTCGTCTTCACGTCCTGGTGTTTTGAAATCAAATTTTAAGATCAGGAATCTAAACACTACAAACCAGATTGCTGTAAAGATCAGACCGATAACCAATTCTAATAAATACTGCTGCCAGTGATTTCTCATTAATGGAATCAAGTTCAGTGATGCGATCTCGATCAGACCACCTGAGTTGATACCAACGATTCCTGCAAGCCACATAGTTGTTGCCAGTGTCGCTGCTAAAAATGCATGAACTACGAATAACATAGGTGCTACGAATAAGAATGTAAATTCAATTGGTTCTGTAACTCCACATACGATCGCTGTTAATGTGATAGGTAATAACAGTGCAAATACTTTTTTCTTTTTCTCTGGTTTTGCTGTGCTGTAGAATGCTAATGCTGCTCCAAGACATCCGAACATTTTTGCAAATCCACTTGCTGTAAATCCTGCTTCTGGACAGAAAGATTTTAAAGATGCTGTGGATGCTGCGATCTGTGGTAATAATTTTGCCCAGTAAGCATATAATCCACCAGGTACAACAACGTTATCATAGTAAAATGGTGAGTATAATAAGTGATGTAATCCAAATGGGATCAATGCTCTTTCAAGGAAGTTGAATACAAAGATTCCGATAGCTCCTGCACTCTTTACAAATCCCTGGAATGCTGTGATTCCTAACTGAACTTTTGGCCAGAAGGCACATGCTAATACTGCAACTGGGATCATTACGAAGAATCCGATCATGAATACGAATGTTGATCCTGAGAATGAACCAAGCCATTCAGGAAGTTCTGTATCAAAAAATCTGTTATGTAGATAAAT
The DNA here is from genome assembly GCA_905215045.1 of uncultured bacterium. The sequence goes on from CAJMOO010000070.1 coordinate 8,487, forward strand.
TACGATTCCGGATACTGCTAAAGCTCCAACCATACCCATATCTAATGTTTTGATACTTGCGATCATTGCAAGTCCGCTTGTTCCACCGACTTCCGCATTCATGTTAACTCCGAATACTCCACCCCACTGAGTTAAGATCGTGTTTACAAAATAGTGGAAAGTCATATATAAAACTAATGCTTCCATGCAACATCTTGCATTTTGTTTCTTTGCCATTCCGATTGGCAATGATACTGCGAATAACAATGGTAACTGGTTAAATACTGTCCATCCACCTTGTAGGAATACATTCCAGCATTTGTACCACATGCTTGTTGGTGCTGCCAGACTTCCCATGATCGCCTGTGTTGTAAACAGAGTACCTATTCCTACTGAGATACCTGCAAATGCGAACAGAAGTACTGGTGTAAACATCGCACCTCCAAATTTTTGAATCTTCTGCATCATTTTTCAAATCACTCCTTTTCAAAAGTTTATCCATACAATTCATTGATTTATCTTGTTTTAAATACCGGTATTTCTTAACTACAAGCCAATCATAACAGGATGGTAAATTTTTCTCAATAGATTGTACGTCTTTAGAAACAGTGCACATTACTTTATTATTTTTCACATTTTGTGTGATTTGTCACACTTGCTTGCAAAGCACGTATTTAAGCCATTTTTTGTTGTTACAGATTGTTGAAAAGTACAAAAAGGAACCAACTGTGAAACTTGTTCACAACTGGTTCCTTTTTGTATATTTCCCTGAAACTTTATTCACCTCGTACTTCTGCAAATACCTCTTCCAGTTCATTTAATAAGTCTTTGACATTCTCAATTCCGACAGACATTCTTAACACACGATCCGTGATCCCGTTTTGTTTGCGGATATGTTCTGGAACGTCTGCGTGTGTCTGTGTCATTGGGTATGTGATCAGTGTTTCCACCCCACCAAGACTTTCTGCGTATTTGATCATTCTTA
>CAJMOO010000071.1 GCA_905215045.1 uncultured bacterium
TATTGATTAATCTTATATCAGTTTTTTGTGTTTACACAAAACTTGAAACAGTCTCATTCTAGTCTTTATTATTTATTGTTTATATCTAAAATTATGCAATAGAAGAGTATCAAAAATGATTGAGTTAGCAATTGTTATTTTATTATGTGGTGGACTCACATTTGTTCTATTTAGATATTTAGATTTTGTTAATGTTTTATCTATTATTTTGGCAAGTATTCTAGAAGGGGGTTCAGTGTTTGGTATAGGTAATTCTATCTTTGATAAACGTTCTTAATAATAATATTAAGTAAATATATATTTTGAGTATTATTCTTTAGTTGATTATTCATTCCAATCATGTTGACCAAGTGTTCTAATACTCTTAACTAACTAATCAGTTAGTAAAGTTCTGACGAAGTTCATTAACCTTATCGATGAATCTAACCAAATAAAAATCTTGACTGTAAGTATGTTTCGTGTCAATACTGAAGGAACATAAGAGTTCTTATTGCGCTGTTTTTGATAAGATAAAAATTTTATTTGTTAGAGTTTAACTTAATTACAAAGTTAAATAGGGTAGGGTGTAAATATATGAATCTAAAAGAAACAATAGTAAACCTTCGCAAACTAAAACAAGAAGACCAGCTAGTTATAGTCAATACCTAAAAGACAAAAAATAGATATTTTTATTTTATGTTTTGAAACCTAAAAATGAGTAACTTTAACAAACGTAAATCACTTGGATTTTCGTCAAGAAGCTCCTATGGTTTTATATAGCTGCATTTTTATGCAGCTGCTAAAGCAGCTCTTTGATACTGCTTACAGTGTTCTTCTGGTGACCGAAGCTCAAATGCCTTTTTATCACGAAGAACAGCAAATACGACGTTGCAGACTTTATGCATTACAGCACCGATCGCAACCATCTTAGGTTTTTGTACAGACTTTAATTCGTAATATTTACGGAGGTATGGATTGATGCCCTCTCCATTACGTTTTGTACGAATGGAGGCGAGTGCTACTGCAAAGATAGCACGGCGCGCGATTCTGGAGCCACGTTTGCTCATATGTAACTGAGTGCCAACGAATTTTCCAGATTCATTTACTTCAGGATCTAATCCGAAGTAAGCAAAAAGTTGTTTTGGATTACGGAATGCTGAGAAATCACCTATTTCGCACATGATTGTTACAGCAGTCAGAAAGCCAACACCTGGGATTGTATTTAAAAGTTTAATCTGCTGAATAAACTTCTCGTTTTTGTTGAATGTAATCAACTGCCTAATACGATTCAGTATGGAATCCAAAGCAGAATCAAGCTTTTCAACAAGGTCCAAAGTTAAAGAGATATTGAAGTAGATACTGTCTATTTGACATCCAAATGTCTTTGCAGCATTGGCTGCAGCACAGAGTTTCTCATATCTTTCAGAAGCTTTGGCAAGACCTTTTCGTGAAGCTTTTGATATTTTTTCAATCATGGTCTTCTTATGACCACGAAGTATCTTGTCTGGAGTACCGTACTGGCGAAGAATCATTGTTGAGGTCTTGCCTGTAACATCGCAGAAAATGTCAAGATACTGAGGAAACACGGTATGCAGGTCTCCTTTAAGTTTATTGATGTGAGCAGAACGCTCATCAGTTAAATCGTAATACTTACGGGTAAGGCTACGCAGTTCAAGAACCAGCTTTTCTGGGAACTGTGAAACAGGAACATCTTTTGATAATCCTAGTTTGGCAATACCTTTAGAATCGATTTTATCATTTTTTACTTTTCTGATATTCCCATTCTTAGTAGAATGTGTAATAATAGGATTGATTATGGACGCGTTAAAACCACAATCAACAAGATAGCAGAAGAGCGGGAAATGATAAATCCCAGTGAATTCCAGAAAGGTGCGACTTTCTAAGGAATACAGCTCTTCTGCTTTTTTAATTTCAGAAACAGCTCGTTCCAAAGAATCCTTATTATTGTGAGTAATCTTGAAAGGTTTCAAGATCACTGTTTCGTCTGGCGCAAGAATTGTCATAAAGCTAAAAGCTGAACCGACATCAATGCCGACGGAAATATAGTTTTTGTTATGCATTATATGCTCCTTCCGATAGGGTTCCATAAAAAACAATGAATACACTACCTGGCGCGTTATACGGGTATAGCTTAATTGCTCCCAACCAGCCTAAAACATAAATTTTCATTGATGGAATGACAGTCTTAAGTTACGGGTATTACTGGACATAAGCCAGCTCCCTAGGAGGAATACGTCCTTTTCCCTATCCAATGAAAAATAATACCTTATGTAACAGACATAGTCTAGGAGTGAATAATCATACAAAAATGTATGTAACTTATACACGTATTTATGGTTGGAGTGATTATGGAGGAGAATCCTCTTACCAACCAAGATATAGATTAGAGAATATGATGTGGATGACCTTATTGGTCTATGACTACATCATACCAGTGTGGGATTATATGGAAAGGACAGAGCAACATAGGATGTATACAGAAAATGCGAATCGGTCATCAGGAGATGGAATTATTACACCTGATAATATGGAACCAAATCCAAAGAATCCTATTATTGCTTCATTTTTTAGAAATATAGGATGGTCAGATCGATTAGGTTCAGGAGTGAGAAATATATTTAAGTATTCGAAATATTATTCAGGAGAAGAACCAGAATTTGTAGAAGGGGATGTATTTAGGCTTATTGTGCCATTAAATGAAGATTATTCATATGATAATGTAAAAAACGGCGATAAAAAAACGGCGATAAAAAACGGCGATAAAAAGATTTCAAAAAAGACAATACAAAATTATAAAAAAATACTTGAATTTATGGAAGAGGGTAAAGAATATACGATTCAGGATTTTTGTAATTTATTAAATTTAAAACCCTCCAGAACGAAAGAATTATTAAAAGCTTTGACACAAGATATAGAACAAATAGGCAATAATAAAAATCGAAAATACAGATTAAAATAAAAGGCTATGGGGAGGAAACCTACAAATGCAATCAGCATATATTCATTTATATCTGATCATGATCAACGTTATAACATTTGCATTGTATGGACTAGACAAATGGAGAGCGATGACAAGACAGTGGAGGGTCAGAGAGAAAAAATTGATCATACTTGCACTGATCGGAGGCTCCATTGGAGCAATGATCGGTATGACAATATTTCATCATAAGACAAGAAAATGGTATTTTAGATTAGGGATACCTTTGATTTTGGGCATTCAGGTGTCGTTGATACTTTGTTTTTATGATATGATGTAAGTAAGCAAAGAAGAATTGGGAAGAAGTTTAAGAGACCCAAAAGCAAAGGAAGATTAGAGATATGAAGCAAAACAAATGGAAGCATTTAAAATTTGAAAAATATGTTTTTGTGTTATTATTGACGATCGAGCTTATTATGTCATTTACTTTTTTAGGATTCATTCATATTGATCCAATTTCACTTACAACAGCATATATCCCGATCGTAGTTGCGGGATGTTTGCTTGGACCTTTGGAATCGACACTGATCGGATTGGTATTTGGACTAGCAAGTATGTATAAGGCATCAGCACTTTATGTTGTATCAGATGATAAGATATTTTCGCCGCTATATAGTGGCAATCCAATAGGAAGCATTTTACTAAGTGTTGGGTCAAGAGTTCTGTTTGGCTTTGTGATCGGATATCTGTTTTCCATCATAAAAGGACGAAAGTATGAGAAAATAGGAATCTGGATTCTTTCTTTGATCTCACAGTGGATACATGCTTTCTTAGTGTTCACTGTTATGGGAGCCTGTTTTCCACAACTTGGCTATACTGGAATGTCAACATTTCATATGGGGATCAATGATGCACTTATTGCACTATGTTGTCTTTTCTGGGTAGAGGTGGCATATAAGATTTATCACAAGGAACGCATTCAAAAATACAAGGATGCGGTAAATCAATCTTTGGATGATCCATATCTGTCTTCTAAGATAGTCGCTATATCATCAGGGATCAGTTTTTTGATTATTTGTATAGCGATATTTTCTACTGGATATTTTGCAAATCGGTCTACATGTATGTTGAAACAGCACAGAGTTCATGTAACAAGAACAATAGAGATTGATCTGCTACATTTACAGGTACAGTTTTTGATCGCAATGCTTGCATTGGATTTTATCTTAATATTGACGATGCTTATGATCTACCAATATATGAAGTATCGGGAATATCAAGGGGAGATTGATTTCCTTACTGGGGTGATGGGAAGAAGACTGTTTTTGCAGCATTGCCAAAATATTCAAAGTGATCAGAGGATTCAGGGCCATCAAGGATGGTTTTTATTCTTGGATGTGGATTGGTTTAAGCAGATCAATGATAAACTGGGACATATAGCAGGAGATGAAACCTTAAAGAAATTTGCGATGTTTTTAAAAGAACAATTTGAGCCATATGGAGCAGTCGGAAGAGTTGGTGGAGATGAGTTTGCTGTGATGATCGAAGAAGAGATGAGCCAGGAAGTGTTAGAAAAGGAACTGGAACAATTCTTTCAAAATATCTCAGGAATTCAGAAGGAAGTTACAGTAAGCTGCAGTATTGGAGTATATCGTTTTACATATCCAAAAACGATCAAGGAACTTCTGACAAAGACCGATGAGATCTTATATGAAGCTAAAGCAAATGGAAGAGGCTGTTTTGTTATTAGATAAAGTCTAAGAAGGTGGTGTTGGCAATGAACAATATGAAATTACCAGTAGGAATTTCTGATTTTCATAAATTAAGACAAAATGAATATTATTATGTAGATAAAACGAATTTGATCAAAGAATTACTGGAATCAAGAATCGCAGAAGTTACATTGATCACGAGACCAAGACGCTTTGGAAAGACGATCGGCATGAGTATGTTGGCGTATTTCTTTGATATACGAAAAGACAGCAGAAAACTATTTGAAGATTTGAAGATCTCAAGAGATATAGAATTATGTCAAAAATGGATGAATCAGTATCCAACATTATTTATTTCCTTCAAAGATGTGGATGGATTGAATTTTCAATCAGCTATGAAGATGTTAAGAAATCAGATTTCATGGATCTGCAATGAGCATGATTATTTATCAGATAGCGATAAGATAAATGAGAATGATAAAAAGATCTTTTTAAAGTTACAAGATATAAGTGAAGAAAATTTATCAGAAGACCTGATAAAAATCAGTGTGGCTACCATCATAAGAATGATGAATGCGCATTACGGAAAGCCGGTTATTTTATTATTGGATGAATATGATGTACCATTAGCGAAAGCAAGCAGCAATGGATACTATAAAGAAATGCTGGATGTGATGAAAACGATGATGAGTACATCTCTAAAAGATAATTCTCATCTTCAGTTCGCAGTAGTTACAGGTTGCTTGAAAATTGCAAAGGAAAGTATATTTACAGGAACCAATAATTTTATCTCAGATACGATCATAGCAACACATTTAAATGAATATTTTGGATTTACCGATCAGGAAGTAAAAGATATCTTAAAAGATATTGGACTGCAAGAGCATTTTAAAGAAATCAAAGAATGGTATGATGGGTATAATTTTGGAAAGATCGATGTATATTGTCCATGGGATGTTATGAACTATGTAAGAGATCTACGGATCGATCCAGACATGAAGCCAGCAAGTTACTGGAAGAATACAAGTGATAATGCGATCATACGATCTTTCATAGACTACGCAGGCAGCGGAATTCAAAAAAAGATGGAAAAATTGATGGCAGGAGACACGATTGATCAGAAAATAGAAGAAAATCTTACGTATGATTATTTACATTCGTCAGAAGAGAATTTTTGGAGTATTTTGTATTTAACAGGATATCTGACAAGAGATAAGGAAGAGAAGGAAAGTGCAGATGGAAAGATTACATTGAAGATTCCAAACAAAGAGATACGAGAGATTTTTGAGACAACAGTACAGGATTGGTTTAGTGATACAGCGAAACTACAAGATCGAAAGCATTTATTTGATGCAGTATGGAACGGTGATGAGCAGACTTTGACACAGGAGATCAGCAGGTTATTGCGAATAACGATCAGTTATCATGATTATAGAGAAGATTTTTATCATACATTTCTTGCAGGAATATTTGCTGGGGCTGGATATAGTGTTGAATCGAATAAAGAACATGGAGAAGGTCGAAGTGATCTTGTTATTTTTAATGAATGTGAAGGAAAGGTTGCAGTTTTTGAAGCGAAATATTCAAAAGAAGTGAAGAAATTAGAAGAGGATTGCGAAAAAGCTATTCAGCAGATCGATCATAGGATGTATGCAAAGGAATTTGAGGATAGTTATGATGAGGTGATCTGCTATGGGATTTCTTTTTACAAGAAACGGTGTGTTGTAAAAAGAGATGTAAAGTAGTAGTTCAGAAAATATGAGGAAAGGAATGAAAAAGAGAATCATCAGCAAAATATTAACATTACTGGTCGCATTCAGTATGGTATTTACGTTACTGCCAGTGAACAACAAAATAGTACATGCTGGGGATGGCAAAGTAAATATTGGAGATTATATTTACCTTGGAACTTATCAGGGTAAGAAGATAAAATGGAGATGCATCGGAGAGGATTCAAATGGGAAATTGATGCTGAGTGATCAAATCCTGTGTAAGAAGAGTTATGATGCAAAATATTCCGGGTATAAAAACCGCATCAGGGCTGAAAGAGGATCCAATCGCTGGACAGAATCAGCCTTGAGACATTGGATGAATTCTGCCGGAGAGGTTGATTGGAGCAATCGATCTGTACCTTCCGCAGCAAATCTTGATGGAGAGGATGCTTATGATGAAGAACAGGGATTTTTATCTTCTTTTACTGATTCAGAGCTTCAGTGTGTAAAGACGGTCACACAGAAAACATATTTGAATAATCTGGATGCAGACAAAGCAGATGGAGGATCTTCCAAATTTGATTTTGATGCAAATGGATACCATCGTAAGCTGTTTGAAACTTTAGCAGAGGCAACCGATAAATGGTATGAGAATACAACGGATCAGTTCTTCTTGATAGGACCAGAGCAGCTGTTGATGGGAACCAATAATATTGGTTTGGATTATATGGCTCCAGACGATTCCTACTGGCTAAGACTGCCTTGTAACACAGGACAATCTTACGAAAATGTAGCACGATCAATAGGAGCAAACAGAATCACACATGCAAGAGCAAATAATTCGAATCATGGAGTAAGAGCCGCATTTTATCTGGATGAAGATCAATTCTATGGAGAAGTGATCGAAGGAGGAATGTCCAGTTACTTTAAAACAGGTAAGGATACGAATCAGTTTAAGCATATAGGGATGAGAGCTTTCATTTCAAATCCTGTATATCTAAATAAATTGGTGAAGCAGTGTAGTGATTTTCAGAGTAAATGGAGAATGATCACGTATTTTCATGGAGAACATACAGGTGTATGCCATGGGATCGCTTTGAGTATGTGTTATGGAAACCAAGGTTATATTGATTTTGATGATATTACAAGTGGCGCACATGATTATTGGACGCTGGGAAGCCCATATGAGAATTCCAAAATGAAAGACATGATCTTATATTATCAGATGACACAGTGTCTGGACAGTGGAAGATCAACGTATGGAATCAGTAAAAATTCAGGTTGGGGAAATGGAGATCTGGAAACTTTTCTTAAGAAATTTGTAGCAGAAGCCCAGTATGCAAAAAGAGTGAAAAAACCATTTGTTTTCTCCTTCATGATACCAGAGGGCGGACATAGTGTTGTTGTTTGTGGTTATAAGAAGGACACGGATGGAAATCATGAGATTACGATCTATGATGAAAATTCTTATCACCCTGGAAGTTATGGGGGATACCTGACAATGAAAGTCTCTTCTGATTTCAAGAGCTTCCATTTTGCAGATTCAAATTCAAGATTTGATGATGTATGTGTAGAAGATCTGTGGACGAATCTGAACTATTATGGAGTTGATAAAATATATAATGGCGGGATTCAGACCTTAAAAATGAAAAGCAGGATGGCGGCATCAGCATATCAGGAAGATGATCAGGATCAGACGACGATTCAGATATCAGCAAATAAGCGATTCCGATTACAAAATGCAGAAGGAAAGTATCTCGAATACGATGGAAACAATTACACAGGAGATATGAAAGTTTATTCCTGCGAACAAAGCGATTGGGAAAGTGAGCATCCAATCTGGAATCTTAGAGTGGCGGCAAGCAATTCATTTGAATTGACGAAAGCAGAGGAAGGCTGCCAGTTCCTTTGTGATGATAACAACAAGGGATATGCAGTAACCGCCGATGGAGCAGACAAAGTAACGATCACTTCTGGGAAGATCAAAGTGGAAGGAGATAATTATAATCTGTCAGCTGCGATGCAATCCAAGAATTCCGAGGAAGGAATTGTAGAGGTCAATGCCAAAGTGCAGGGAAACAGTACGATTTTAGATAACAACACAAACACATCCATTCAATTTGATGATAAGGGAAATAACGTTAAGGTAACAAAATATGTTGATTTTTCAGCAGATATCGTTAATGAGAAAGAAGAAGTCAAAGGTTCTGATTTTGTGGTAGAAGAACTTGATAAGAAAGATCCTGAAATCCCAGACCAGGGAGAAGATAATAAAGGGAATGGCAATGAAAGTGACAATAATTTCACTGAGAATAACGCACAAAGTAAACCAGAAGTAATCAAACCCAATATCGTAAAACCATTAAAATTAAAGAAACAGATAATAAAAATAGCAAAAATAAAAACTTTCAAGGCAAAAAAATTAAAACGTAAAAAGGCAACATTTAACCTAAAAGCGAGATCTTTGGGGAAAGCAAAACTGACCTATAAAGTGACTAAATATCCAAAGAAAGCAAAAAAATGTATGATCGTAACTAAGAGTGGAAAAGTTACATTAAAGAAGAAAGCCAAGAAAGGAACATACAAGATCCGGATCACGGCAGCAAAAACATCGAAGTATCAGAAAGCGGTGAAATATGTGACGGTTAAGGTAAAATAATGATAGAAAAAGAAATATTCAGCAATACGTGAATATTTCAGACTGTAGACAAAGTCCCGGTATTTGCCGGGACTTTCAGACTGTAGACAAAG
>CAJMOO010000072.1 GCA_905215045.1 uncultured bacterium
AGGCATAGTCTTTTAAGCTGTTTCCGTTCTCGCTTTTTGAATCTTCTACTTTTACAAGTGTTGGATCGTAGTCTTTTAATGTTCCATTGTCTGTTTCAAAGCGGACATCCTGCCCATAAAAGATGGTATTTTTCTTTCCTCCTGTCATCTGAAATGTGGTAGAATTCGTAGTTTTTTCTACGATTTTCTTTGTTTCGCTTGTTTCATTTGTCGTCTGTTTTGCATGAACTGAGTGAATCATTCCTGCAATCCCAGACCACTCCACTGATGTCAAACATAATGTACATGTCAATAATACTGCCAATATCTGCTTCCCTAATTTTTCTTTCATAAGCGTTTCCTTTCTGTGCTTATATATTATCTCCTTTCTTGACTCTTATTTTTGATAAGATCCTTTCGCTTTTATCTGACTTCCTGACATATTTTGTACAAATACAGCATAGGTATCTTTTTTTGTAATTGGAATTTTTCTATTGATTCCTGTTGTTGTTTGATAAGATTTCTTTACTTTCCCACCTTCAATAATTCCAATCTGCACTTTTTTTGCTGGACTAACTCTTATATTAATAGCAATTTCTTCGCCAGCTTTTTTCGTAAATTCTTTACTTCTTTTTAAGACTTTCGCATTGACTGTCCAATTTACATTTACTGTTGTTGAAAATGGTACAACTTCCATATTTTCTATTTCCTCTATGAATCCATCTTCTACAACTTGATTTGAAATGATCATATCATCTGTGTCATCTGCTCGTACGTTACTTGGTATAAGTGCTATCATAATCACAGCCATAATTATCATGCTAATCGTTTTCTTCATTCTTCTCTTTTTCCTCCAATGTTACATACGGATTTAATGCATAGTATCCTGAAATTTCTATTTCTTCACTTCCATCATTTTCTATATATGCTTTATACACCCCACTTTCTTTTATCTCAAATCCATGCCATAAATTAGCATCTGTACTCTGTATGAATCGTTCGCGATTTTTCTCGTCTATGATTCCAATTGAGACTTTTGTTTTGTCTTTTTCATTGTCTGTATCCACTAAAAGAGAGATTTCTATTTCTTTCCCTTTCTTTTTATTGATATATCTTCCTTGAGTTATAACTCTTTGACCCGGCTTTATTTTTATATCAACGGATTGAACCTGTCCTATCTTTGGAATCTTTCTTTTTTGCTTTATTTCCTTTATCGTTCTTAATGTATGATTTCTTGTACTTTCTCCCTTAGCTACTACATAATCAATAGATTCTCCCAATCCTTCTGCTTCAGGCATTGTCTTATCCGCAATATAACTATACCCCTTAGCATACCCAACAGATGATGCCGCCACAGTCACTGCACTGACTCCAAAGACCATTATTATTAATCCTGCAGACACAACCTTCTTTAGTGGTCGTTTCTTCATATAGGCATTCATTCTCTGCATTCTTAACATAAGCAGCTTGGTTCCTTCGCAAAGTCCTGCCATATAAACTCCACATTCTGGTCGTTCTACCGCTATTGTTATAATAATATTGAAATAGTCTTTTACACTCTTTACATATCTGCTGACCGTCATATCACATGCTGTCTCTCCCCATTGATCTAGCTGTCTCAGAATATCCTGCATTGCAGGATGAAACCAGTAAATACATCTCGTGATCTGAAACAGTTGTTTCCAAAACAGATCATGGTGTTTATGATGTACTAGCTCATGCAACAGAATCACTTCTAATTCCTGTTGACTATATTCTTTGGCTGGCAGCAGAACTTTTGGCTGGAAAAGTCCATATGCCATTGGAACTTCGATCATATGTAATATCACTGGTTTTACACTTCTGTGAAGTTTTACTCTCTTACTGATTTCACTGATTTGTTCTTGCAGTATTGGAGATTGTTCTTTAACTTCACATTGTCTGATCGCTTTATGTATCTTTCTATGCTGATTTCCATAGCGTATTATACATATCACAGTTCCAGCTACCCATATAAAAAATAAAATAGAAGCTATGTCCATAATAAAAGCTGTCTTCCAGAATTCAAATCCATACAAACCATTTTTCCTTATCTTTAATAACACAAAAAATGATATCGGACACCAAAAAGATAATAATACAACTTTCCAGATCCAATAGCTGATATCTACATATCCTCTCTTCTCAGACCATCGTCCAGTTAATTTCCATATCAAATATACGATCGTTCCTAAGGCTGTTCCAAAAACGATATATGTAAATCCATTGATCACTATATTATTTAAAATCCATCTCATCTAACATATCCTTCAAACTTTCTTGATCTTCTTTGGGAATCTTTTGATTCAATGCACTGAACAGCTCTTTTGCTGATCCGTCAAACCATTCATCCAGCATGCTTGCTGCTTTCTCTGTCTTATATGTTGTTTCGTCAATCAATGCATTGATATATGCTTTTCTTCCCCTTTTCTCTACTTTAATATATCCTTTATCTTCTAAACGGAACAAATAGGTTCGAATACTTGTACGTTTATATTCTTTATGAAATTTGTCCTTTAATTCTTCTCCCATTCGCAGAAATGGCATCTCTTTTCCGTAGTTCCAGATACATTTCATCATTAATTCTTCTGTGTTAGTTAAATATTCCATCTTACTCATCCCCTTTTTAACTGTTTTTTTAATTACTTTTACTTTAACATGTTTACTGTTTTAATTCAACTTGTTTTTTAGTTACTTTGAATAATTTTATCAATATATCGTCTATATTATTTTGCAAAATGTACAAAAGAGATTCAATCTAATCTATATCAAAAAAAGAGATGCCTTTTCCTTTGGCATCTCTTTCTTCAAAATAAATCTACAATCTGCTAATAAATTTTTCATGTACTCTCAAATTCTCATCCAATTCCTTCAAATTCCTTCGTTGTAAAGAAGCTTCCTAGCTGTCTTCCATATGCATTCCTTTTCACACACATTGGTATCGTTCCAAAGTATGTTTCTTCTTGGTCTTTGATATCTTTTGCAAGAAGAATGAGTCCTGCACAGGTTGCGAGGACTGGCATTCCTTCTTCGATCTGTTTCTTGATCGTATCAAACATATCCAGTTCTTTTAAGAGTTTCCCCTGAACGATGCTTTCACCGCCGGGAAGGATAATTCCATCGTATGGTTTTTCTAAATCTTCTTTGTTTCGTAATTCAATACAGGAAACTCCTAGTTGTTCAAGCATTTTTTCATGTTCGATAAATGCGCCTGTAATGCTAAAACACCGACTTTCTTCATCTTATTTTCCTCTTTCTGCCATTAATAATTCGATTTCCTGTTCGTTGATTCCTACCATTGCTTCTCCAAGGTCTTTGGATAATTCTGCGATTCGTTTGGTATCTGTAAAGTTTGTGATTGCCTGTACGATCGCTGCTGCTCGTTTGGCTGGATTTCCAGATTTGAAGATTCCTGATCCTACGAAGACTCCTTCTGCTCCTAACTGCATCATTAGGGCTGCATCGGCTGGTGTTGCGACTCCACCTGTTGCGAAGTTTACGACTGGAAGTTTTCCATTTTCATGAACGTATAATACCAGATCATAAGGGACTCGTTGTGTCATATCTTAATAAAATAAGAAAAGTCATTGAATGCTCTTATTTTGTGAAAAATAATTTGCATTCAATGACTTTATAACCACTGTGTCACACAACTATGTTTCTTTGTCTTCTCATCATAACTGATTCCAACACCTAAGATTTTATGATCTGTTTTTATTTCACCTATTTTTCCTTGAAATTTTAATTTATAATCTTTGTCCACAATCTGCTTTAATGCTTCTCTTGGACTATGATCTACTTTTAATTCTAATATGTTTCTGTATTATGTGCGTATTCTAAGATTTCTTCCATTACCTGAGTATCTTCTGCTAAAGTTGCTTGTAACATTCTTTCTGACTCTTTTGCCAAACGATAAACATATCCTAGAGATTCTTCTTTTTGAATCATATCATCAAATTTATTCATCAATTCTTTATTTGGTATTCTTACTTTACCATCTTCATAACTCAAAAATCCATATACTACCATAGCTGAAAATATCTCACTTTTTGTTTCAAGTCTCATAGCTACTGCAGCATATTCCTGAATTTTTACCTGCACTGACTCTCCTGATATCATTAGAGCCAGATCATTTTGTACATCATCAATATTCTTTCTGATATAATAAAAAATTTCATCGTATGGTCCTGAACTTGTCCAATAATTTCCTATATTGTTATTCGTAAGAGCAAGTACAACGGATCTGGGATTATAGATTCTCTCTCCAGATTTTGTTGTATATCCATCATACCAAATTCTTAAATCTTGTCTTGAAATTTGAGCATTCTCATTATTATGTTCATACCTTTCAAAAAGTTCATCTACCTCCTCATCTGTAAATCCAAAATATTCACTATATTTTGTTTCTGATGCCATATTATATTCCCAGAACATATTTAATTCAGAGCCACTTGAATACTTAGCAATTGGTAAAATTCCTGTCATATATGTCATGATTACATACGGACGATCTTTTAATAGATTACTCAAAAATAGAATATATTGCTTTTTATCTTCCTCTTTAATAAAATCCTTATGGAAAATAAAATCCCACTCGTCAAACACGAATATAAATCTCTGTTCATCATATTCTTCAAAAATTGTTTCTAATACATCTGCTGCTGAATCTCTTTCATAAATTTCAATATCTGGATATGCTTTTTTTAAATCTCTGATCAAATTTTCTTCTATACGATCAATATATTCTCGATATGAATGACATTCTCTTGGCATTTTGCTAAAGTCAATGAATATAACATCATATTGATTTTTATACTTTATATATTCTTTATTTTGAGATATATTCAATGATTCAAACAGCCCATTTTCACTTTTTCTTTTCCCTAAAAAAGAGGCAATCATGTTTGCAATCATTGTTTTTCCAAAACGTCTTGGTCTTGTAATACAAATATGTGTATTTCCAACTTTTAAAAATGGAAATAACTCTGATAACAACTTTGTTTTATCTACAAAATATGGCTTCATCGTTTCATTTTTGTATAATACATATGAAGTTGAACTGTTTAAGTATCTTCCCATATCAAGACCTCTTCTTTCTTATTCCATGATTCTATACAAAGTTGTATTTTTTTAATTCAACTATACCAAAAGATATGGTTAAAGTACAGCATAACAAACTGAATTGATGCATTGACTGCTCTTTGAAATAATCTTTACTTCCTATTTTTTCAATTACACTTCATTTTTAATACAAACATCCAATTTCTGATAAGGTATCTCTATTCCTTCCTCATCAAATCGAAGTTTAATCTCTTCATTCAACGCCCATTTTGTTGCTACATAATCCGATGTTGGAACCCAGCACCTGATCCCCATCATGACAGAACTGTCTGCCAGACTGCTGACAAAGATTTTAACTCCATCCTGATCAAGAATTCTTTTTTCATTTTTTGCAATATCTGTAAGAATTCTTTTTACCTCTTTAATATCTGCATCATAAGAGATTCCTACTTCAATATCGATCAGTCTTCGATCCTGTTTCGTATTATTGATCAGATTGGAATTGCTTAATGTACCATTTGGAATAACGATCACTCGGTTATCAACAGTCTTAAGCTTTGTGTAGAAAATGTCCATCGCTGCAACTTCTCCTTCGCAGTTGGTTCCTGTTAATACGATATAATCTCCCACCTGAAATGGTTTCAGAATTAATAATAAAACTCCGCCAGCTACGTTAGAAAGTGTTCCTTGTAATGCTAAACCTACTGCTACACCGGCAGATCCTAATAATGCGATAAAGGAACTTACTTCTACTCCCATATGTGCCACTGCCATAAAAATTACAATACATCGCAATCCAATCCTTATGAAGGAACAGGAAAATGAGATCACTCCATAATCGATCTCTGCCTTCTCAAGGGTTGTTTTTAAAAGAGTAATCAGGATTTTGATCAGTTTAAATCCGATGACAATGATCAAAAATGATACAATAACTTTCCCTATGATACTCATTGCAATTTCCAGATATTTTTCAAAAAACTGATTCCAGTCAATCTTACTTAAGTCCACTGCTGCGAACATTGATTGTATCTGTGCTAACATACTATCTCCTTTTTTATCTTATATTTTTTCATGTACTTAGCAACGTGCGCCATAAGACGCATAACATGAAAGAAACACGTATTTCTACGTGTTTCTTATCATAGCAAGTTTATCTATTAATTACAATGCTTATTTCTTTGTAATATATCCTTTTGCTTTTAATGTCTCTGCACATAATACAGCTCCACCTGCTGCACCACGAACTGTGTTATGAGAAAGTCCTACGAATTTGTAATCGTATACTGTGTCTTCTCTTAAACGTCCAACAGAGATTCCCATTCCGTTTTCGTAATCTACGTCTGCTTTTACCTGTGGGCGGTTATCTTCTTCTAAGTACTGGATCATCTGTTTTGGAGCACTTGGAAGATCTAATTCCTGTGGAAGTCCGCTGAAGTTCACTAATTTTTCGATCAACTGTTCTTTTGTTGGTTTCTTTTTGAATTTAACGAAAACTGCTGCTGTATGTCCGTTTAATACTGGTACACGGATACACTGTGTTGTGATCACTGGTGTTTCAGCTTTCACGATCACACCGTCTTCAATGTGTCCCCATAAACGAAGAGGTTCCTGTTCACTCTTCTCTTCTTCTCCACCGATGTATGGGATGATGTTTTCTACCATTTCAGGCCAGTCTTTGAAAGTTTTTCCTGCTCCGGAAATTGCCTGATATGTTGTAGCTACGACTTCATATGGTTCGAATTCTTTCCATGCTGTTAAAACTGGTGCATAACTCTGGATAGAGCAATTTGGTTTTACCGCTACGAAACCTTTTGTTGTTCCTAAACGTTTCTTCTGGCTTTCGATAACTTCGAAATGTTCTGGGTTGATCTCAGGTACTACCATTGGTACGTCTGGTGTCCAGCGGTGAGCACTGTTGTTAGATACAACTGGTGTTTCTGTTTTTGCGTAGTCTTCCTCGATCTTTTTGATCTCATCTTTAGACATATCAACTGCACTGAATACAAAATCAACCTGAGAAGCAACTTCTTCTACTTCGTTTACATTCTTTACGATCATAGATTTTACTGCTTCTGGCATTGGTGTATCCATTTTCCAGCGTCCACCTACTGCTTCTTCATATGTCTTTCCTGCAGAACGTGGGCTTGCAGCTAATGTTGTAACTTCAAACCATGGATGGTTCTCTAATAATGAAATAAAACGTTGTCCAACCATTCCCGTTGCACCTAAAATACCAACTCTTAATTTTTCACTCATGCTTCTTCTCTCCTATAGTACACGAACTCGAACGACTCCGTCGATCTGTTCCATTTTCTTAACTGTTTCTTCTGTTGGTGCTTTCTTTTCCATATCAAACATAGAATAAGCCCATTCACCTTTGGATTTATTTAACATATTGGCAATGTTATGTCCATCTGCTGCAAGGATCGCTGTTAACTGTCCGATCATATTTGGAAGGTTTTTGTGATGCACTGTGATACGTGCTGCACAATTTGCTTCTCCCAGATCACAGTTTGGATAGTTGACTGAATTTACGATATTACCATTCTCTAAGTAATTCATTAACTGGTCAACTGCCATCTCTGCACAGTTTTCTTCAGATTCTTCTGTAGAAGCTCCTAAATGTGGAATTGTGATCACTTTATCAACTCCAGCAATCTCTGCGCTTGGGAAGTCTGTAACGTAATGTTTTACTTTTCCAGATTCTAATCCTTCGATCACTGCCTGATTCTCAACCAGTTCTCCTCTGGCAAAGTTTAGAAGTGTCACACCGTCTTTCATCTTATCAATAGCTTCTTTGTTGATCATTCCTTTTGTGGAATCCATATATGGAACATGAATTGTAATGTAATCACATGTCTCAAATAATTCATCGATAGAAGCGATATATTTTACCATTCTTGATAAACTCCATGCGGAACGTACAGATACATATGGGTCGTATCCATAAACTTTCATTCCAAGACGGTTACAGATATTGGCTACTAGAACTCCGATAGCTCCAAGTCCGATAACTCCGATGCTCTTTCCTTTTAATTCGTTTCCTGCATACTGTTTCTTTTGTTTCTCAACCAGTTTTGCAAGATTTTCTTCGGAAGCATTTTCTTTGACCCAGTTATATCCACCGATGATATCACGGGATGCAAGTAAAAGTCCGGCAACAACAAGTTCTTTTACACCATTTGCATTGGCTCCTGGTGTGTTGAATGCTACGATACCTTTCTTTGCATATTCATCTAATGGAATATTGTTCACTCCGGCTCCAGCTCTTGCTACTGCAAGAAGGCTTTCTGGAACTTCCAGTTCATGCATGGATGCACTTCTTACTAAAACGGCATCCGCTGTGTCTAGGTCATCAATGACTTTAAAATCTTCTGTGAATAAATCAAGCCCTTTGTCTGCGATCGGGTTTAAGCATTTTACTGTATACATGGCTCCTCCTTATTTGTTCTCTTCTTCAAACTTCTTCATGAATGCTACTAATTTTTCAACACCTTCTTTTGGCATTGCGTTATAAATACTTGCACGCATTCCACCAACGGTACGGTGTCCTTTTAAGTTCTCAAATCCAGCTTCTTTTGCTTCCGCTACGAATTTGGCATCCAGATCTTTGTCTCCTGTTACAAATGGAACATTCATTAAAGAACGATCTTCTTTGACAACTGTTCCTTTAAACATTTCACTCTGATCTAAGAAATCATATAAGATCTTTGCTTTTTCTTCGTTACGTTTCTTCATTGCTTCCAGTCCACCCTGGTCTTTTAACCATTTGAAGACTTTACCGCAAATATAGATTCCGTAGCATGGAGGTGTGTTATACAGTGAATCTGCATCTGCCTGTG
>CAJMOO010000073.1 GCA_905215045.1 uncultured bacterium
CCTGCATCGATATAGGCACTTTCGATATCCAGACGTTTCCCCTGCCTTGCAGTGATCTTTGTCTGTTCATATACTTCAACATCCTTCGTCATAAACAAAAACAACTTCACTGGATGGACCTGAATGCTTGTCTCTGAAATAATTTCAAGATCACATGGAATATGTTGTCTTATAATATAATTTTTCAAAATACAGAGCTCTTTAAATTCATTCATGTTCGTTGCTTTCAAAATCCCCATGCCACCAAGTTCTGGCATATCTCCAATACTTTTTTCTTCAATGATCATAACTGATCTTCCCATTTCTTTTTGAAAATTTGCCTCTATTGCATGTTTCAGGGTTGCACCTACATATAAAATATCTGTTTTTTTATCTCTTTTTAAAATCGGATAAACTGGAAATTCCATCTGTTCCTGCCAAATAGAATGCATATACTACTACCTCCTAAAAATTGCTCTCGTAATAGTATATGCAAAATTTATCTTAATATTGACACTTTCCTACAGTTCTTGGATATGGAATGACATCTCTGATATTTGCAATTCCTGTTGCATACATTACCATACGCTCAAATCCAAGTCCGAATCCTGCATGTCTTGTGGAACCATATTTGCGAAGATCTAAATAGAAATCATAATCTTCTGGTTTCATACCTAATTCTGTGATTCTCTCTTCCAGTTTCGCAAGATCATCTTCTCTCTGGCTTCCCCCGATGATTTCTCCAATAGCTGGCACTAAAAGATCCATGGCTGCAACCGTCTTGTTGTCTTCATTCATCTTCATATAAAATGCTTTGATCTCTTTTGGATAGTCTGTGACAAACACTGGTTTCTTAAAGATCTTCTCTGTCAGATAACGTTCATGCTCTGTCTGAAGATCAATTCCCCAAGACACTTTATATTCGAATTCATCATTGTGTTCTTCTAATAATTTCACTGCTTCTGTATAAGTAACTCTTCCAAAATCAGAAGATACTACATGGTTCAAACGTTCTAATAATCCTTTATCTACGAATTTATTAAAGAACTGTAATTCTTCCTGTGCATGCTCCATCACATAATTGATGATATATTTGATCATCTGCTCTGCAAGGATCATATTATCCTCAAGATCTGCAAATGCGATCTCTGGCTCGATCATCCAGAATTCTGCTGCATGTCTTGTTGTATTGGAATCTTCAGCTCTGAAAGTTGGTCCAAATGTATAAATATTGCGGAATGCCTGTGCAAAAGTCTCTCCTGCAAGCTGTCCGCTGACGGTTAAGCTGACTGGCTTCTTAAAGAAATCCTGTTCATAATCAACTTTTCCTTCTTCAGCGATCTTGTTAAGATCCATCGTTGTTACCTGGAACATCTCTCCAGCACCTTCACAGTCCTGTCCTGTGATCAATGGTGTATGCACGTATACAAAATCACGTTCCTGAAAGAATTTATGGATCGCATATGCAATCTGAGAACGAACTCTGAATACTGCCTGAAACGTATTCGTTCTTGGTCTTAAATGAGAGATAGATCTTAAATATTCTAATGTATGACGTTTTTTCTGTAATGGATAATCGGATGGGCATTCTCCCTCGACTTCTACACTCTTTGCATGAATCTCAAATGGCTGTTTCGCATCTGGTGTCACGATCACAGTTCCATTAACGATCACAGCTGTTCCAACATTTAATTTGCTGACCGTATCAAAGTTGCCCATCTCCTGATCATATACAACCTGAATCGGTTCAAAAAATGTACCATCATTAATAACCAGAAATCCGAATTTCTTTGATCCACGATTGCTTTTTACCCAGCCGCAGATCTCTACTTCTTTCTGATCATATTCTTTGTAATTTCGAAATAATGTTCTTCCTGTCATCATTTCCATGTTATCTTTGTCCTCCGTTTTTCACTTAGAATTCAAATAAATTCAGCCCGATTTCTTCATCAAACTTGCGGTCAACTGTGCCTTCGATCTCGGTTAATACAAGTTCTCCGGTTCCGCTGATCACTGCTTCTGTCAGATGACCTCCATAGACATTCCCTGCTTCATCCGCAACACTGATATGGAAGTGTGTATAAGTTTCCCCATTCATAGTATTGATATTCCCACCAATGGAAACGATCTCAAGATCACCTTCCCATGTATGGCCTTTGAATACTTTTTCCTTTGTATCAAAAACACCAGCTGTTACTTTGCCTGCTGCCCCGATTCCTGTTAAGTATGCAAGTTTGATATTTTCTTTTTGGGCGACCTCTTTTAATTTTGCACAGATTTCTTCGCCTTTGTCAATTCTTATTACGTATTGATTGTTGAATTTTTTGTATTCCATGTTCATTACCTCCTTTTGGCTCTTATAATCCTGCATATATTTTACCGCACGTGCTATTTCTTTTCTAGGTGTTTTCATAGATTTCTTAGTGACATCCTCTCCCACCTATAGGACGCCACTGAAAAAAGATAAAACCATTTAATAATATATATCTTGTAAAAAAATGGATGCCTCCTTCTAAGAAAACATCCATCTTTTCAATCTCTATTTTATTTTCGTTTATCTAATACTACCATGGAATGACTACAAATAATCCTCCTGCGAGCAGTGCTCCAATGATCGGTCCTACAACAGGAATCCATGCATATCCAAAGTTAGAATCCCCTTTTCCTGGGATTGGAAGAACTGCATGTGCAAGTCTTGGTCCTAAATCTCTGGCTGGATTGATCGCATATCCTGTCAATCCTCCAAGTGACATACCAATGGAAACGATAATTGCAAATACAAAGAAATAATTAAGTCCCATAGAACTTGCATTTTCTACATTTCCGATTCCTAAGATTGCAAAGACTAAAACAAAAGTTCCAATGATCTCACTTAACAGGTTTAATCCTGTATTCGCAATAGAAGGTCCTGTACAAAATACTCCTAATTTTATTCCCTGATCTTTGGTTGCCTCAAACTGCCCTGCAAATAAAACATAAACAAGGACTGCTCCTACAAATGCTCCTGCAAACTGAGCGATCACATATCCTGGCACCATAGACCAAGAGAAATTGCCAATAGCCGCAAGTGCGATCGTAAGTGCCGGGTTAAAATGAGCTCCAGATGAAGATCCAAAAATAAATGCTGGTACAAGCACCGCAAGTCCCCATGCAAATGTGATCTGCACTGCTCCTGCACCTTTCATTCCTGATCTGTCAAGGTTTACATTTGCTACAACTCCATCACCAAGTAAGATTAAGAGCATTGTTCCGATAAATTCTGAAATATAAGGTAACATAGTCTTTCCCTCTTTTCTTTTTAATTTTTCATGATATATCTAATTTTTAGCCCATCCGAAAGAATATTTTACTGCCTTTTCCCATCCAGCTAATTTTTCTTCTCTTTCTGCTTCCTGCATTTCTGGATGGAATTCACGGTCAATATTCCAGTTATTGATAACGTCATTTTTATCTTTCCAGTATCCAACTGCAAGTCCTGCAAGATAAGCCGCTCCCATTGCAGTTGTCTCAACGCATCTTGGACGACGTACTTCTGTGTTAAGAATATCTGACTGAAACTGCATTAAGAAGTTATTTGCACTTGCTCCACCATCAACTTTTAATGCACTTAATTTGATTCCACTGTCCGCTTCCATTGCTTTTAACACATCATATGTCTGATATGCCAGAGATTCTAATGTCGCACGGATCACATGATATTTATTGACACCTCTTGTAATTCCAACGATCGTTCCGCGTGCATACTGATCCCAATGTGGCGCACCAAGTCCTGTAAATGCAGGCACTACATAACAGCCATTTGTGTCTTTTACTTTCTTTGCCATATATTCAGAATCTGGAGATGAATCCACAAGTCTCATCTCATCTCTTAGCCACTGAATTGCTGCTCCAGCAACGAAAATAGATCCCTCTAATGCATAGTTGACTTCTCCGTTTAATCCCCATGCAATAGTTGTGATCAGTCCATTATCAGAAAAGACTGGTTTTGTTCCTGTATTCATTAACAGGAATGCTCCAGTTCCATATGTATTTTTAGCTTCACCTGCTGTAAAGCATGTCTGTCCGAACAATGCAGCCTGCTGATCTCCTGCTGCTCCTCCAATAGGAATCTCTTTTCCAAAATAGCTTTCATCTGCCATTCCATAAACTTCACTGGATGGTCTTGCCTGTGGAAGCATTGATTTTGGAATTCCAAGTTCTTCAAGGATTTCATCATCCCATTCGAGAGTATTAATATTAAATAGCATAGTTCTTGCAGCATTTGAATAATCTGTAACATGAACTCTTCCTTTTGTCAGTTTCCAGATCAGCCATGTTTCTACTGTTCCAAATAAAAGATCTCCTGCCTCTGCTTTTTCACGTGCTCCTGGTATGTTGTCAAGAATCCATTTTACTTTTGTTCCACTAAAATAAGCATCGATCATTAATCCTGTTTTTTGTCGGAATTTCTCTGTCAGACCTTTTTCTTTCAGCTGATCACAATACTCAGATGTTCTTCGGCACTGCCAGACAATTGCATGATACACAGGTTCTCCTGTATTCTTATCCCAGATGATCGTTGTCTCTCTCTGGTTTGTAATTCCGATGGCTGCAACCTGATCTGGTGTAATATTTAACTTGTTCATTGCTTCTACTGCTACTCCAAGCATGGAAGACCAGATCTCATCCGCATCATGCTCCACCCATCCAGGATGAGGAAAATACTGTGTAAATTCCTTCTGTGCAACACTGCAGATCACACCTTGTTCATTAAATAAGATACAGCGGTTACTTGTTGTCCCTGCGTCCAGTGCCATAATGTATTTTTTCATAATAACTACCTCCTATGACTCTTTTATTATATGTTCATATTACATTATGCATAATTTTGTGTCTATTATTTATCTTTTTTTGTGCATTTTTTTAAATTTAAAAGGTCGAAAAAACCCTCTTTTTTCACTAAATTTTGTTCAAAAAGAGAGTATTTTCGTGAATTTCTAATTTTTTATTTTATTATTCTACAACAGTCGTAAATTTTTCCCAAGGAATATCAACTTCTGCGCCTTCATTGATGATCGCATCTACATGCATTAACAATGGGAAGTCATCTAAAGATACAACGCCTCTTTCTGCCAGTTTACGTACGGCACGAGCTGTTCTTGTTGCAATAACGATAGACTCTAAAGTTACACCCTGTAATTCTTCCATTGCCTGATCAAATGTCAGTCCACGTCCTAATAATGTACCAATCTTACGAGTTCTTCCACCGAAGACTGTTACATATAAGTCACCAGCTCCGTGAATGATGTTTTCTGGTCCACCATGAATCAGTTCTAACAGATGGATCATTTCTTTGACACCCTGTCCAAACAATGCTGCCTGAGAATTATAATGTACTGCTCCGATCTCTCCATCTCTCTTCTCTGCTAAACCAACTGCAAGAGACACACCTAATGCATAAGCATTCTTCATGGCTACGGCACACTCAACACCTACAACATCTGTAGAAAGACTGATGTGATAGTAATCTGTTGTTAATAAAGATTTGATGAATTTTAATGTTTCCATGTCTTTTCCACAGAAAGCTACATGGCTGTCATCGTGGTCTGCTAATTCATAACTTGTGCATGGTCCACCGAT
The DNA here is from genome assembly GCA_905215045.1 of uncultured bacterium. The sequence continues at coordinate 5,599 of CAJMOO010000073.1, forward strand.
GGCGTTAAAGTTGATGTGTTTTCCTTCTGGCTGTCTCTGTTCAAAGATATGTGGGTAAGGAACTAAAGTTCCGTCTTCTAAGTCTACCATACCTTTTGTAACTGTTAATAAAGGTACATCTTCTGGCAATACTGGAAGGATCTCATCACAGAACCAGTCAAGTCCGAAACTGCTGACTCCTCCTAAGATCAGATCTGCTCCTTCTAAAGCTTCTTCTAATTCTTCGATCTGATAATATTTGATTCCGTCATGAAGAGTTCTCTTTAATGTGATATGGAAATTATCTTTCTTTAATCCATCAATGATATCTCTGTCTAAAGGTGACCCTACCAGACGTACCTCATGTCCATTTTCAAATGCTGGGAATGTGATTGCAGAGTTCATCTGACCTGCACAAACAAATGTAATAACGCTCATTTCTTATCCTCCTAAAATATCTTTCTTCTTATTATATACTTATTTATTCTGTTACTTTTTTACATGCTACGACATCAACACCAAGTCCCAGTACATCAGAGATCACTACATCTCCGATCGCTACAGGAGCTTTCAGGGTTACTTTATCTAACTCTTTCATGATATCATAGATCTTTCCTTTTGGAATATCACTTGCAGTTTTGACTGGAACTCTTCTTGCAGTTTTGGCCTCAACTCTGACTGTAGAAGTGATCACTCGTGTTGGATTTACCAGCTCTTTTTCTCCATAAGCAGCTCCTCTTGGGCATCCGTTTCCAGTGACTTTATATCCATTTTCTTCATCAACTTTTAAATGACATCCTTTTGGACATACGATACAAATTAAATCTGTCATCTTTATGCACCTACCTTTTCTACAGATACTGTAATCTCACCATTTTCTACTTTATCTAAAAATGCTTTCGGAATAACGATCTTTTCCATTTCTCCTGGTGCCATGTGTTCTCTCTTAAAGGAAGCAAGTTCCTCACCATTTGATCTTACTTTGATCGCTACATCTGTAAATACGTTTCTTGCACGGAACATAACTTCAACTTTCTTGTCTACATTAGATGGACGTACTTTCTGTGGCACGATTCCGTTGACCCCATCTCCATTTTTGATATCGATGCATGTCTGATCTTTTGTTTCTCCATTTTTTACGTATTCTGCAGCACTCTTTCCTGCCTTCTGGCTTTCTGCTGTAACAAAGTCTACTAGGTCATGAACATGAACGACATTTCCACTTGCGAAGATTCCTTCTGCTGAAGTTTCCATGTTTTCATATACAACTGGTCCACTTGTGGCTGGATCCATTGTAATTCCTGCAGATCTTGTTAATTCATTTTCTGGGATCAATCCAACAGATAATAATACAGTATCTACATCAAATTCCATCTCTGTTCCTGGAATTGGTTGATTCTTTTCATCAACTTTTGATACGATAACTTTCTCAACTCGTTTATCACCCTGAATATCTGTGATCGTATGTGATAAATACAGTGGAATATCATAATCATTTAAGCACTGTACGATGTTACGGTTTAATCCGTTAGAATATGGACAAAGCTCTACACATCCAACTACTTTTGCACCCTCTAAACTCATGCGTCTTGCCATGATCAGTCCGATATCTCCGGATCCTAAGATCAGTACTTTCTTACCTACCATATATCCTTCGATATTCACATATCTCTGTGCTGCACCTGCTGTAAACACTCCAGCCGGACGATCACCAGGGATCGCGATGGCTCCTCTTGTTCTTTCACGGCATCCCATATTTAAGATAATGGATTTACCTTCAAGTTTCATATAACCATTTTTCTTATTCATGGCATGTACACATTTTTCTGTTTCATCTACGTCAAGAACCATCGTATCAAGCATCACTTCGATATTTGTTTCATTTAACATATCAATGAATTTACCTGCATATTCAGGTCCTGTTAATTCTTCTTTGAAATAATGGAGTCCAAATCCATTATGAATACACTGATTTAAGATTCCTCCAAGTTCCTGATCACGTTCTACAACCAGAACTTTTTCGGCACCATTTTTACTTGCTTCCACTGCTGCTGCCAGTCCTGCAGGTCCTCCACCTACAACGATTACATCATACTTCATTATTTGGCACCTCCATCTTTTGTTTCTCCTGTGATAATGTTTGTTCCCAAACGATCCTGTGGAATATCTGCTAATGGTTTATTCAGCTCTCTTGCGATGATCTCCTGAACTCTTGGTCCACAGAAACCACCCTGGCATCTTCCCATACCTGCATTACATCTTCTCTTGACCGCATCAATGGATGTTGCTGGAATTGGACGATGCACTGCGTTGATGATCTCACCTTCTGTGATCGTTTCACAACGGCAGATGATCTTTCCGAATGCTGGATTCTTTTCTACTAATTTTTCTCTGTCTTCATGACTTAAATGTTTGAAGCGGTCAATATGTCTTTCATCTACGATATCTTCTTTTGCTTCTAATGTAAGTCCTGAATTTTCAAGCATCTTTAAAATATCTGGTGCAATTGCACATGCGGATGATAATCCCGGTGACTGCATTCCTGCGATATTAATAAACCCTTTGTTGTTTTTATCTTCATAAATATGGAAGTCATGATCTGCTGTTCTTGCTCTGACTCCAGCAAAATTTCTAATAGACTCTCTAAAATTAATTCCTGGTACAGATTTTAATGCTGTATTTCTCACAAAATCAAGTCCATGTTTTGTTGTTGATACATCATTCGCTGCACTTGGCTGTGAATCTGGTCCAACGATCAGGTTTCCATGAACCGTTGGAGCAACTAAAACTCCTTTTCCTTTTTCATTTGGACATTGGAAGATTACATGATTGACCAGATTTCCCTGGCTCTTATCCATTAGGTAATATTCTCCTTTATTTGGTGTGATCTCAAATGTCTTTTCATTACACATCTCATTAACTTTGTCTGCGAAAACACCTGCTGCATTGCAAATGTATTTTGCTTCGATCACTCCGTTGTTTGTTTCTATCTTATATGTATCATTTTCTTTTTCGATTCCAGAAACTTCTGTATTAAGTTTCACTTCAACTCCATTTAATACGGCTGTTTCTGCAAGTGCCAGGGCTAATTCCCATGGACTTACGATTCCTACATTTGGAGAACTTAAAGCCGCAACAGCTTTGTCTGAAAGATTTGGTTCTTCTTTTAGAAGTTTTTCTTTATCCCAGATTTCCATATCAGGAACTCCGTTTGTGATACCTCTTTGTTTTAATTCTTCCAGTGTTTTCTTTTCTTCTTCACTGAATGCAACTACCAATG
>CAJMOO010000074.1 GCA_905215045.1 uncultured bacterium
CTGTCGGATAGATCCGGAAACGATATGCTATGTTCAATACTTTTTCTCTCCCTGGTTTTCAATGTATTGACGGATTACTTCTGCTGTTGTGCCTGCTACTGGCACTTTTATAAGCATTGATAAATTTACTAAGTTCTGTTCTCGGCTGCGCACGGAACATTACATGCACATGATTAATGTCATGGTTCTATTATACCATAGATCGTGCTATCGAATAAGTGTTCTTTTTGTTTTTATGCAATTCATCTCCCACCTGTAGAGGAAGGAGAATTCTTGCTATATTATGTTAAAAATTGTTTTATATTTATTCATGATTGCCCGATTATTTAACGGTTTTAATTGTATCTTTGATGCTCTATATAAGAATGTAAGATTCTTTTCATTCTGTAACTCATCGATGTTCTCATATAAACCCGTTGCTAATAAAAATACTGGTAGATCCTGCCTTACAAAAATCTGAAAAGATCCTGCAAAAATCTGCATAAATTCATTATTCGTAACTTCATCAATTGTGATTAAAAGTCTCTTTCCATTCTTTTTCATCTTTTCCAGAATTGCTATGATCGCTGTCTCTTCATCTGTAATTGGTGACATTCCTTCAATTACTACTCCAAAACCGAAAAATGACAGATCAATTTTGGCAGATTTAATGATTCCAACACATACCTTGTTGCTATTTAACTTTGATAAAAGTCCTTTCAATAAATCTGTTGCTGGATTCAATTCTATTACGATTCATTGATCATTTTCTCTCAATTTCTGTGAAATCTCCGTCATCATTACAGTCTTTCCTGACCCACGCACTCCTGTAATAATAAACATCTGCTGATTGATCTGTTCTGCTGTAAATGTATGAATGATCTCTTTTACTGTTCTTTACTGTTTTTATACTCTTTTACTGTTCTTTACTGTTTGTGTCAACATCCCAAATCTTGCAGCATTATGATCAAAATTTAATCCTCATCTGATTCCACTTCACTCCTCCATGCTCAGACTCAGATACTCCCTCATTCTCAAATCCAAATTTCGCATAATAATGCACCAAATGATCCTTACAAGTAAGCACTAATCCTTTTCTTTCCTGCTTTCTTGCATCTTCGATCGCACATTTGATCAACTCTCCTGCATACCCATGTTTTCTGTATGCAGGTATCGTATTCACCCCAAAGATCATCTGCCACGCTCCACTTTCATTGTGCAACTGAGCTTTTGCATACATCTCATCTGTCAGATCTTCTTCATCCGTTACAAATCCATCTACAAACGCAATTAATTTATCTCCATCAAACATCAGCCAGAAATGATCAGCATAGTATTTTAATCGTTCTGCTAATTCTTCTCTTGTTGCTGCTTCTGCTGGTGGAAAGCATTCTGCCTCTACAGATGTTACTGCTTCTAGATCTTTGATTGTTGCGGTTCTTATATTCATATTTTCCCCTTTTTTGTTCTTTGTAGTTTATTATATGTATTTATTTTAACACGGTGTTATTGTATGATGTAAGTATAAATAAGTGGGGAAAACATTTTGGAACAGGAGGAAAGTAAAAAGTATGAAAAAGATATTTATAGGCGTGATGATCGTAATTTCGTTTGTATTTGTGGTGAAAATCAGTTATGTTCAAACACAAAATATTATGGGAGATGAAACATCACAAGAAGAAAATTGCGAACAATTAAGCTGGACATTGAAAAACGGAATTTTGATAATATCTGGTCAGGGTAAAATACCTACGGATTTTTTTGAAGATAATTTAATTGATCCAGATCAACTGAAAGAACTGATTATAGAAAGAGGAATAACAGAAATTAAACCAGGTGCATTTCGTGGGTGTAATACTTTGAAAAAAGTTACATTACCAGAGGGATTGAAAACAATTGGATCCCGAGCATTTCAAGAATGTCAGAACTTGGATTATATTGAAATTCCAGATACAGTTACTTACCTAGGAAGAGAATCATTTATACTATGCAGTAAATTAAAATATGTAAAATTGTCAAAAGGGCTAAACAGTATTAGCGGCTCAGCGTTTGAAAATTGTGCAAGCCTTGAAAGTATCTGTATACCAGAGGGAGTTGAAACAATCCATTGGTATGCATTTAATTTCTGTAGACGATTAAAGATGATCTTGATTCCAAATAGCCTAAAGGATATTAACCCAATGGTATCATATGAATTTCCAGTAAAATTGGTTGCCATGGATGATAATCCGGTAATAGAAGAAGCTGTAAAAAGATTTCCGGAATTATCTTATGTAAGAAAAAAAGATTATATATGCAATCACAGTAATAATGATTACAGTATAGAAACTGCAACGAAAGATAAAGATGGAAAAGCAATTTTTATATGTGAAAGATGCGGTGAAACATCTATAGGAATTTTACCAAGAGTACAGAAAGCAGTTATGAAAAAACAGATATTTAGATATCGAAAGGGAAAAGAGCAACATCCATGGATTGACATTATAAAAAGTGATGGTACAAAATTAGCTAAAAGATATTATCAGATAACATACCCTAAAAGTAGTATGTATCCTGGAACATATCAAGCAACGGTGAAATTAAAAAACGGATATGAAGGAAGCATGAATGTTGAATATAAGATACTAAAAGCACAACAATCTTTACATAGAAATAGTAACAAAATGATCACAAAATCATGGGACAAACCATTTTATGTGAATCTCAATAAGGATCCATCAAACTGTAAGTTTCAATGGAAGAGTTCTGATCCTAAAATTGCATCCGTTGACATGCAAGGAAAAATAATAGGAAAAAAGAGAGGAACATGTAAAATTTACGTTTATGCAAAAGAAGATGAACATTATGAACGTTCTGCAACTGTAAGTATCAAAGTAAAAATTGTGCCGGGGAAAATCAAAAAGATTCATTTAAAAAGAATATCAGGGAGAAAACTTAAAGTAACATGGAAAAAAGATACTAGATATGATGGTTATTGGGTTGATTATGGCACCAAGAAAAATATGCTGGATTCCAGACAATTAACTATTAATAATTCTAACAAAAACCGTATATACCTAAAAAACCTGAAACATAAAAAGAAATATTATGTTATTGTTAGAGGATATAAGAAAATAAAGAAGGGAAAACGATATATACCTGAGTTTAGCCCAGTAAATAAACTGACAATTACTATTTGATAGACACAGATATTATTAGTAGTGCCAATACCGTAAAACATACACACTGTATAGTGGTTTGAATAGTGTTTTATTGTATAAGTCAGAAAGAAGATAAGAATAAATAGTTCTTCTTATCTTCTTTCTGACTTATACCGTAAAACACTACCTTCAAATCACAACTTAATATTCTTCCTTAATATTACGGATCACTGTCATTTCCTGATTTGTAATATGTTTCTTCATGATCTTGCGTGCTTCTTCTTTCTTACCTGCTCTGATCGCATTCACAAGCTCTTTATGCTCATTCAACAATACAATATGGTAATCTGTATCTTTTACATATTCCAGACGATAACGGTAAAACTGTTCTCTTAAGTTTCCAATGATCTGAATCAGCCGTGGATTCCCTGTTGCATCGAAGATGATGTCATGAAATTCCATATCGCTGTCTGCGATAGCTGCATTGTCTCCAGATTCGATTGCTGATTCGAATTCTACTAATGCCTGATCTAACTTCTCCTGTCCTTCTTCATCCATACGTTCCGCAGCAAGTTCTGCTGCTAATTCTTCTAATGAACAACGTACTTCTAAGACATCTCTTAAATCTTTTTCTGTGATCCTTGCAACTTCTGCTCCCTTTCTTGGGATCATAACTACAAGTCCTTCCAGTTCCAGTTTACGGATTGCCTCACGGACAGGTGTTCTGCTGACTCCTAATCGATTCGCAAGTGCGATCTCCATCAGACGTTCTCCTGGTGCAAATTCTCCTGTGATGATCGCCTGTCTTAATGTATTAAATACCACATCTCTCAGTGGCAGATATTCATTCATGTTCACCTTTAATTTATCGCTCATAGTTTCTTCTCCTCCTGCTTTCTCCAATGTATCTTCCATACTGCTTTCTTATTTGTGAAAATACATTATTGTATCGGTCTTACTACGTATGCCTGTTTGATGTCCTCAATACTTCGTAATGATTCCATTGCATTGTCTGCTGTTTTCTTATCCTCAAAGACCGCGAAGATCGTTGGTCCGCTTCCACTCATTAAAGCTCCCTTTGCTCCTTGATCCATCAGATGTTTCTTAACTTTCTCAATGATCGGATATTCCTTGATCGTGACTGTCTCCAGTACATTCTCCAGACGATCACAGATTCCTGTAAGATCTTTCTCTTTCAGGCACTCCAGCATTCCATCGATATCCGGATGCTTCGAAAGTGCTGGAAGATCAAGGTTCTTATATACAAATGCTGTTGATACACTGATCCCTGGTTTTGCGATCAGAATATAGCAATCTGGCATCGCATCAACCCTTGAAAGTTTCTCTCCGATTCCTTCTGATAGTGCTGTACCACCCCAGATACAGTATGGAACATCTGCTCCAAGCGTTACTCCTATCTCACATAATTCATCGATCGATAATCCTAGATCAAACAGCTGATTCATTCCTTTTAATGCTGCTGCGCAATTAGAACTTCCGCCAGCCATACCTGCTGCTACCGGAATCCGTTTGCTGAGATTGATCTCAACTCCATCTTTAATATGATACTTATCCTTTATGAGTTTTACAGCCTTATAAACGAGATTACGTTCATCGGTTGGCAGAAACGAAAGATTACAGGTCATCTCAATCTTGTCATCTTTCCTTTTCTTCATTGTAAGCACATCATAAAGTCCAACCGTCTGCATGATCATACGCACTTCATGGTATCCATCTTCGCGTCTTCTTAAAACATCCAGACCAAGGTTGATTTTTCCATATGATTTTAGAACAATACTATGATCCATATGCACTCCTTTATCTTATGTGAAATAGTTTCTATCTCACACCTTGTATACAGAATATTATAGTATTGTTCTGAAAAAAATGCAATCCTTATTTACTAAAATATTTTTATTTCTTTTACGATCAAAAGCTTATCTCCTGGTTTGATATCTGAAATGTCCTCATTTTGTTCACGAATGCTCTCAACCGTTGTAAAATACGCCTTGGCAATAGACCATAGGGTGTCTCCTTCTTTGACGATATACCCAACGATCCCTGGGATCTCACGTATTTTGTCATAGTCTAGCGGTCCTTGCTTCATATCCGTCATAATCCGCTGTCTGACTCTGTGAAAAGCGATAAAATCAAATAAAACAGAAGCTCTGATCTCTATCTCTTCTCCTTCTGTTGGAATCGCTATCATCTGATCTACCCGCACATCCAGCTGATAGTCCTCATTTCCAGTCAGATTCTTCGTCTCAACAAAAAATGTAAACGGCTCCATATAAGAACTGCTCATCACTGGTGTCATATCTTCTGTGGACAGATACAAGACATCTGCCATCCACACACCTTCTACAGATAATCCTTGTGCTGTCATTTCCACATCGTCTACGGTTGCACTTCCTTTAACGGATAACACTTGCAACAGCTTTCCTGACTCTTGTTCCAGCCGAAAGCGTTTGTCTGCTTTCATCACCGCTTGGTTCTTTCCTACCAGTGTCTCAAAATCGAACATATGATATTCTGGAATTAGCGTTTCTTCCATACTATACCCGTCATCAATATACGAAATCTTATGATCTTCATAGATTTTAATATCACAGTCGATCGTAACATCCAAAGAAATAATTCTTTCTTCTCCATCCTCATCAGGTCTTATCTCTAACTGCTGTCCTCCGAGTGTCATCCCGATCCGTCCGATCATTCCTGGCGTACATTCATAACATTCCAACTGCGTATCTACCGGAATCTCCCATCTCGCATACTGTACCGGCATCTGGGCATCTTCTCCAAGATATAATACAAATATATGCATTGCACCCTGAATCTCGATCATGTGCTCTCCAATTTTTGCCTGCAGATTTTCCATATCTACCTGTGTCCATAAAATCTGATAAATGTTCGCCTTATTTGCAGGAAGTACCAATTCTTCTTTTAATCTCGCGATATCCTTTTTATTTACGATCAGATCTGTGATCTGTACATCTTTCTTTAACACGGATACATTTTCTTCATGAATTTCAATGATCCCTTTTTCTTTCATTTCTTCCGTGATCTGAAAGGAAAAAGTCAATAATACACGAATGCTTATTTTCCTTGAATTGATCAAAATCGTATTGATGTCATCGATCGTATATTTTACTTTTACATAATCCGATGGGAGCACTCCTTCTATATGTACATATTCCTCAAACGGAAGTGAATATTCCAGCGATTCAAGGTATGCTGACGTATCATTTGTACCATATAGCCCCTGAAATACAAATTCCCCCTTGATCCTTACCCGATCAACCATCATTTCCGTTTCCTGTATCTTTACGATCCCTCTGGTCTGGATCATCTTTTCTACATCTGGTTTTGTATCTGCAACATTGCAGTCCTGATCGATCGTGATCTGCATCTGTTTCTTCGCTTTCGCCACGATCCCATAAAATTCTTTCTTATCAAAATCCATAAAAAAATTCCTCCCTGTCTGTATATACAAATATATTCAGACAAGGAGGATTCTATGCATCATCTGTTAGTTTTCTAAAAGCATCATGCGGACATCTCTGGTGATCACATCTTGATAGCTGAAGCTTACTGTTTTATTCTGGTCACTGCCTTCTGTATTCTCCAGTTCTACCAAAAAGATATTTGGATATGTCTGTTTGATCACGCCTTCTGCTGTCACAAATTTATGTCGTCCTCTGTTTGCACTAATCTTGATTTTGCTGCCAATCTGGTTCTTAATTGACTGGCGTACTCTGTTAAGATCTAATTGTGTCATAAATTCACCTCTTCCATATACAGAATATTCTGGAAATTCTATATAATGATTTTAATATTATAACATTTTGCCCAGTTTTTGTCAAATTCATGCATACAATATCCAGTTTTATCACTATTATTACCAAACAAGAAAACTGTACGCCTCATCGGTGTACAGTTTTCTTGACATATTATATGGAGTTTTGTAAATTATATGGATTTTATTTTTATATGGAGTGTTTTAACTATTATAGACATCTTTGTCTAATTCATTTTCTTTATGACTGACAATTACTGTCGTTGCCGCATCACCAACAACGTTCAATGTAATTACAGCCATACCCGGTAAATAACTGATTGCAAGCACTAATGCGTATGCTACCATACAAAGATCAGAACTTAATCCAAGTCCAGACATGATAACAAAGATCAGTGTTGTTCCAGCTACCGGAATCGCAGGCGTTCCCATTGCCACACAAATGGACAGGAATGCTGCTGTGATCAGCTGAGTTGGTGTAATATCAATTCCAGCTGCTGTCGCGATAAATGTAATCGCAACCATATGCATCGCTGTTGTTCCGTTCATATTAATAGTCATTCCCATTGGAAGAACGAAACTACTGATTTCTCTGCTGCATCCGAGTTCTTCGATGCATGTTTTTCTGTTAAGTGGAAGTGTTGCTGCTGATGACTGAGTCGCTGCTGCAAACATTCCTACTTTAAAAATCTTCTTTGCAAACTTAAATGGATTTAAGCCGGTTAAGAGGAAGATACCGATCGGATAAATCGTTACGACCAAAGCAAGACTAATAAATATTGTCGCAAGCATAAATGTCAATGTTGGTCTGATATATTCTGTTCCATAAGTTGCAAATGTTCTGGCTAACATACAGAAGATCGCAATCGGACTGACCTTGTTGATCAAAAAGTCCATATATACCTGTACGATATCATTGAGATTCTGTAATAAACTCTTAATGGTTGCTGCTTTGTCTCCCAGAGCATTCATTGAAAGCCCTAAGATCACAGCTACTACAACAACTGCCAGAATGCTGTTGTTTGAACCAAGTACTTCCACAACATTCGATGGCACCGCATTGATCACTGTTGTCAATGGATTATATGCCTCTAGTGTTGCTACATTAGAAGTCGTTGTTTCTGGAAGATTCACAGAGAACCATCCCATGGATTTGATAAAGTATGCAAACAATCCAGCTAATGTTGCACCGCATACATAAAATCCTACGAATGTTCCAATTGTCTTTCCTGCGATCTTTCCAAGTCTCTTTGGATCTGCCATGCTGCATAATGCAAGGCTTAATGATGATAAAACAAGTGGTACGATTGCCAGCTGCAGACCTCTCATAAATAACTGCTGTATGATATAGAATAAGCCAAGAGAATAAAATCCCTTTTCCTGTGTGATGTCCTGAAAGAAGATCCGATTGATCAGTTTCCACGTACCTTCATTACCGCCTGCTGTTAGTGATTCACGCAGCCACAAGCAAACAACTCCTAATAGAATTCCTGTTGCCATCGCGATCATGATCTTCTTCATGATAGACATGCTTTCTTTCCGTTTTGCGTCCATTGTGCACCTCCGTTTTACCATGTGGTGCGATTGAAACGGTAGCATCACAGACTATCATATCTTCTTAATAAATCAACGTGATTCCTTTTTCTTTACAAAATTCAACCCATTGATCTGACGGTCTTTCATCGGTTACCAGATAGGTTACCTTATCCCAGTCTAAAAATTGTACAAATGCCGTTCTCTCAAATTTTGTATGATCTGCAAGAAGAGCTA
>CAJMOO010000075.1 GCA_905215045.1 uncultured bacterium
CCAAGAGATTAGAGGCGAATAAAGAATATATTAATGAACTGAATGTATTCCCTGTACCAGATGGCGATACAGGAACGAATATGACAATGACTGCTCTTGCAGCAGCCAAAGAAGTAGGGAACGCACCAGAAGTAACAGTGAAAGAAGTTACAAGAGCATTATCAAGCGGTTCTTTAAGAGGTGCAAGAGGTAACTCTGGAGTTATCTTATCCCAGCTGTTCAGAGGATTTTATAAAGGTGTCAAGAGTGAGGAAGTTCTGACAACACAGACTGCAGCAGCAGGATTTAAGAATGCGGTAGATACAGCATACAAAGCTGTTATGAAACCAAAAGAAGGAACAATCCTTACGGTAGCGAAAGTGACAGCGGAGAAAGCTGTAGAATGTGCAAGAGATACAGAAGATTTTAACGAGTTTGCAGAGGTTGTTGTTAAGGAAGCGAATGCTATCCTTAAGAAGACACCAGAGATGTTGCCAGTACTGAAAGAAGCAGGTGTTGTAGACTCTGGTGGACAGGGACTTGTAGAATTCCTTCAAGGTGCAGTGGATGTACTGTCAGGAAAAGAAGTTGATCTAAGCGGTGTAGAAAGAACTGCGAAGAAACCAGCAGCTGCACAGACAGAAGCACCATTAGAAGAGAAAGATATCAAGTTTGGTTATTGTACAGAATTTATCGTTATGACCAAAGAAGAGATTTCCATGGAAGAAGAGCAGAAGTTCAAAGATTTCTTGATGGGAATCGGAGATTCTATCGTAGTTGTTGCAGACGAAGATATCATCAAAGTTCATGTGCATACAAATCATCCTGGAAAAGCGATCGAGAAAGGTCTCACATATGGAGAGCTTACAAACATGAAGATCGACAATATGAGAGAAGAACACAGAGAACGTTTAAATCTCACACAGGCAGAGGCACAGGTAGAAGAACAGCCTGCGAAACCAGAAGAACCTAGAAAAGATTATGGATTCGTGGCAGTTTCTATTGGACAGGGTATGAACGATATTTTCCGTGAATTAGGTGTGGATTATCTGATCGAAGGTGGACAGACAATGAACCCTAGTACAGAAGATATGCTCAATGCGATCGAACAGGTTAATGCAGAGACAGTATTTATCCTGCCGAATAACAAGAATATCATTCTTGCAGCAACACAGGCACAGTCTTTAGTGGAAGATAAGAATGTTGTGATCATTCCGACAACAACAGTTCCACAGGGAATTTCTGCAATTATTGGATTTGATCCGGAAGCAGATGCCGAGGAGAATGAAGAAAGCATGAAAGATATCATTGAGTGTGTGAAGACTGGAGAAGTAACTTACGCAGTCAGAGACACATCGATCAATGGAATTACGATCAAGATTGATGATATCATGGGAATTGATGATGATGGAATCAAGAAAGTCGGACAGGATGTTGAGAAAGTCACATTAGAATTATTAGAAGAGATGGTAGATGAAGACAGCGAACTGATCAGCATTTACTATGGAGCAGATACAACAAAAGAACAGGCAGAAGCGTTACTTGAGAAAGTAGAAGAAACATATGGCGACTGTGACGTGCAGTTAGAATATGGCGGACAGCCGATTTATTATTTCTTATTATCAGTAGAATAAGACAATACAGAGAAATCCCGCTTGAAGGCGGGGTTTCTTTGCTTTTTAGAGGAACTATTTAAGGAGAGACCTATGGATGGAACGACAAATATCATAGAATTAAAAGGAATCGGGGAGAAGACGGCAACGGCATTTGGAAGACTTGGAATCCGGGATATTGACAGTCTTATCACGATGTATCCAAAATATTATCTCACTTATGAAGACCCAAAAGACATCCATGAATTAGAAATCGGACAGAGAGTTTCGATTGCAGTGCGCATCAATTCAGAAGTTCATATCCAGTATGCAAGAAGAATGAAGATCGTTACCTGTACTGCAAAAGACCATACAGGAACGATCATGCTTGTATGGTATAATATGCCCTATTTAAAGAAACAATTACATCAGGGAAGAGACTATATATTTACAGGGACACCGATTTACAAAAATGGAAGGATCACAATGGAACATCCAGAGATCTTTACACCAGAAGATTATGAAGCAAAACAGGAAACCTTGCAGCCGGTTTACCCGCTGACAAGCGGACTGACGAATAAACTGGTATCAAAGGCAATGTTTCAGACAAAAGATTATATTTTCCAGATTCCAGAATATCTGCCACAGAGCATTCTGGACCAGTATCATCCGATGGAATATAACAAAGCAATCTGGAACATTCATTTTCCGGAGTCGAAGGAGAAACTGATCGAGGCAAAAAAACGTTTGATCTTTGATGAATTCTTTATTTTTATCTCAGCGATGCATATGATCACATCGGGAGAAGATATAAAGGAAGAAGGATATAAGATCGGTGTCTGCAAGGAAGCAAAAGATCTGATAGCCAATCTTCCATATGAATTAACAGGGGCACAGAAACGTGCATTAAATGAGATGGCGAAAGATATGGCATCTGGGAAAGTTATGAACCGTCTGGTGCAGGGGGATGTTGGATCAGGAAAGACGATCCTTGCGGTTGTTCTCCTTTTAATGTGTGCCAAAGCCGGATATCAAGGCGTTTTGATGGCACCGACAGAAGTTCTTGCAACACAGCATTATGAATCATTTATGGAACTTTTAAGCCCATATGGAATCAGAATCGCATTATTGACAGGATCAACGAAGGCGAAGGAAAAAAGAGAGACATACCAGAAGATCAAAGACGGAGAGATTGATATCGTGATCGGAACACATGCTGTGATTCAGGATAAGGTAGAATATCACAAATTGGCACTGGTGATTACGGATGAACAGCATAGATTCGGAGTAAGGCAGAGAGAAAGTTTATCATTAAAAGGAGAGAAACCACATGTTCTGGTTATGAGTGCAACACCGATTCCAAGAACATTGGCGATCATTTTATATGGAGATCTGGATGTGTCGATCATTGATGAGCTGCCGGCAGAGAGACTGCCGATCAAAAACTGTGTAGTAAATACAAGTTACCGTCCGACCGCATATCGTTTTATCGAGAAACAGGTAAGCCAGGGAAGACAGGTGTATGTCATTTGTCCGATGGTCGAAGAGAGTGAGACGATGGAAGGGGAAAATGTCATTCAGTATGCACAGATGTTAAGAAGCCAGTTTGCACCATCGGTAAGGATCAGCTATCTTCATGGAAAGATGAAGGCAGCAGATAAACAAAAAGTGATGGATGATTTTTCGGACGGCCTGATTGATGTGCTTGTATCAACGACGGTTGTGGAAGTCGGGGTCAATGTGCCAAATGCAACGGTCATGATGGTAGAGAATGCAGAACGTTTTGGACTTGCACAGCTTCATCAGTTAAGAGGACGTGTCGGACGTGGAGGATACCAGTCATACTGTATATTTATGACAAGCTCCAAGAAAAAAGAGACGATGCAGCGCTTAGAGGTACTGAACAAATCAAATGACGGATTTTATATTGCAAATGAAGATCTGAAATTAAGAGGTCCAGGGGACTTCTTTGGAGTCAGACAAAGTGGAATGATGGATTTTGTTCTGGCAGATATTTATACCAACGCAGATATTATGAAGCAGGCGGCAGATGCAGTGAAAGAACTAGAAGAAACAGGATTTGATTTTTCAAGTTTAAAAAACAGCAGATTAGAAAAACAGATCGGACTTGCAAGGAATATATAGGAGGATAAGTTATGGTACGTTTTTATCTTAGATTTACAGGGAGAGTTCAAGGTGTAGGATTCCGCTTTTTCGCAGCGATGAATGCAGAAAAATGTCATTTGACAGGCTGGGTAAAAAATATGCCGGATGGATCAGTTACCGCAGAAGTGCAGGGAACAAGACTTCAGATCAAACAATTTTTAGAATTGACACAGACAGGAAACCATTTTGTAAGAGTCGATGACATTGAAATGGAAGAACGTCCATATGAGGAAAAAGAAAAGGGATTTCATGTGCGCTATTAAAAATAATTCATGATAAAAACAGTTACAAAAAAATTCCACAACATGTAAAAGCTTCTAGTGTATCTTTTGAATGTTCGCATATACTATGAACGTAACAAACAACAAACAAAAGAAATGGAGGTCTTTCAAAATGGAAGAACGAACTTCAGCAAGAAGCAAAGGAACAAACAGAGTCGAGGTACCAGAGGCAAGAGGAGCCTTAGACAGATTTAAGTTTGAAGTAGCAAATGAAATCGGTGTAGACTTAAAAGAAGGATACAATGGACATCTGACAACTGCACAGGCAGGATCTGTCGGAGGAGAAATGGTCCGTAAGATGATCCGCAGACAGGAAGAAGAAATGTCTCGCTAGTAAAGTTAAAATACAAATGAAAAAAGAGAAATAAATGTAGAAAGAAGCAGTGAAAGCACAATCTTTGACTGCTTCTTTTTCATTGTCGGTTGACAAAATCTGTAGATATAATAAAATAAAAGAAATGCTAGTCTGCTAAAATGAGATAGCACATGATGCAGAAGCAGAATAATAGGAAGTAATAAAATTACAGATAAGGAATGTACATAGATTATGAGAGTCGTAGCAGGAAGTGCGAAGAGTTTAAAATTAAAGACGATCGATGGTATGGAGACAAGACCAACGCAGGATCGTATCAAAGAAACATTATTTAATATGATACAGTATGATATTGCTGGATGCACATTTCTCGATCTTTTTTCCGGAAGCGGAGGGATTGGAATTGAAGCATTAAGCAGGGGTGCAAGAGAGGCTTATTTTGTAGAGAAAGCAAAACCGGCCCTTCGATGTATCCGTGAGAATTTAAGATATACAAAGCTTGATGATAAGGCACAGGTCATGGCAGTGGATGTCGTCACAGCGATCAGACAGCTGGAAGCAAAGAAGGTAACATTTGATTATATTTTTATGGATCCTCCATATAACAAAGGATTTGAAGATGATGTGTTGGCAGTACTGAATGATTCAACAATCTGCACACCAGACACCGTGGTGATCGTAGAATCATCGCTCGAGACAGAGATTTCAGACTTTGAGGAATTGAAAGTGTCAAGAGTCAAGAAATATAAGACAAACAAACATACATTTTTGAGGAAGACTCAGGAGGATTAGAAAGTGAGTATTGCAGTATATCCGGGAAGTTTTGATCCGGTTACCTATGGACATATTGATATTATTGAGCGTTCAGCCAAAGTCTTTGACAAGCTGATCGTTGCGGTACTGGTTAACAGCGCCAAGAAACCATTATTTACGACGCAGGAGAAAGTTGATATGATACGAAATGTCACAAGCCACCTTGATAATGTGGAAGTAGTGTCATTTTCAGGATTACTGGTAGATTTCGCAAAAGAACAAGGTGCCAGTGTATCCGTAAGAGGACTGCGCGCAGTAACAGATTTTGAGTATGAGATTCAGATTGCACAAACGAATACGAAACTGAATAAAGATTTAGATACAATGTTTTTTACAACCAGCATTGAGTATTCTTATGTAAGTTCCACGATCGTGAAAGAAATAGCTTCTTATCATGGAGATATTTCCGAGATGGTACCGCCTTACGTACAAGAATGTCTTGAGAAGAAATTTAAAGCACAGGAGGCGAAATAAAATGAGTGAAAAATATTTACATGAGATGATCGATGATATTGAGGTCCTGATTGATGAGGCAAAACCGGCAAGATTCAGCCCGGGAAAGATTACGATTGAGAAAGATGTTTTGATGACAGTGATCGAGGAATTAAGAAAGCAGATTCCTGGTGAAATTGAACGAAGCCATAAGATCATTCTTAACAAAGATGCGATTCTGGAAGATGCGAGAGTGAAATCACAGCAGATGATCGATCAGGCAGCGAAAGATGCAGGGGAACTGATCGAACACAATGAGATCGTAGAGATGGCGAAGATGAGAGCAGATGAGATCGAGACTCACGCAAAAGAGACAGCAAGAAGTGTAATGCATAATGCGAATGAAGAAGCAGATCAGATTCGGGCAGGAGCACTTCGTTATGTAAATGAGATCATGGAAGATGTTCAGGGGTATGTTGTGAGTGTGAAGGAAGCACAGCAAAGCATATTTGACCAGCTGCTGTCTGCACTTGACTCTGACCTTGAGTCTATCAAGACAAATGCAAAAGAAATCGAAGAACAGCTTTCAGGAGTCAGCATGCCGCAGACAAGAACAAGAACTGTGGAAGACTTTATCTCAGACGAAGAGTAGGGCAGCAAGAAGACCACTGAATAAACTGAATATGAACTTAACGAGCAGATATTTCCCAAAGGAAAGTCTGCTCTTTTTGCATACACTCATAGTCTGGGCGGCAGCACACAGACCGCCAAAAGAAGTGATCATACAAAGAAGGATCACTTTCTGATAAGAAGAAATCTGCATCGCTCCAAAATGAGAAATTGCATTGGTAATCTCAAATACAGCAATCAGTCCCTGTTTTATATAAAAAGGAAAAGGCACAATAAAGACCAGAGAAGCACCGATAGAAAAGATCATAATACAGATACCGATCATAAAAATGGAATGGAGACTGTCAAAAATAATCTGATCGACAGATTTTTTTTCGGAAACCGGCAAGGAATAGGAATGTGTGTGAAGAAAGTCACTTGTAAAAAAGCGATAAAACAGATAGATCAGACAGCAAAATACAGGAAAATACAGACAAAAAAAGAATCGCAGCATATTTATGCGGCTGTGAAGGATTAGGGTTAAGGTATATCCAATAGTAAACATTGGGCTGATCTGGTTGCATACATAAAGAAGCGCCTGGCCTTCCCTTTTCGTGTAAGAACCGGAGCAGACAAAGTCATTAACGATTTTTGCACCAAGTGGGCAGCCACAGAAAAAACCAAGAATACAAGTGTAAAAAAAATCCTCATTGATGTCTGGAAAAAGTTTTTTTAGAGGGAAAAACAGCCGGGAAATAAAATGGAACGTTTGGTAATATTGCATAAAACCAGAGAGAAGTAAAAATGGAAGAAGAGTTGGAGTGATCGTGGCAGACCACAAAAGCAGTCCATTTTTAGCTCCATTGATTGAAGTTTGTGGAAAAAATAACAAGGAAACAGCACAAAAAATGAGAGAAAATTGAATAAAACAGTTACGCATAAAAAATCTCCCGTTCCTTTTTTACAGTGTATGAAACGGGAGAAGAAACTAGACGATAATCTGTTCATCTTTTAAAATTGTATGGAATTTTTGTCCGATCACTGTTTGATACAGATGATTGGCATATTGCTCATTCGATAATAAAATCTGTTGTTCGTAGTTGAGTGGATCATCAAGCGGGCGGAGATGACGCACCATAGGAAGTCTGGCCTTCTTTTTTAAAGAACCGATCAGGAAAGAAGAATCCCTGCGGAAACCAAGAATTTGATAATAAGGAGCCATCTGATATTTTCTTGCCAGAAGAAGGTTTGAATCTGACATGCCAAGCATAATATGAAGAAGGTTTCGGCTTGTCCGGCTCCATGTGATATTTTTGCTTTTACATGCATCGACCAGCTGCTCAAAGGACAGGTCAGGACGAAGCTTTTTCATAAGACGATCGCTGAAATCGCTAGAAATTCCGCCGATTTGGGTCAGGTCATCGAAAGAATGGATGCCAGCCTGTAAAAGGAGAGAAAAATCATCTGCACATATTGGAAAATCCTGCTGATAATGCTGTTCGTAAAGAGCGTGTAAACAATCAGGGACTCTTGAAAATAATGGTTCAATCTCGTCTTTTTCCAGCAAAGCACGGATCGATGTTGCAGAAGAAATTGACGGAGTCAGATCCGTACTGTGGTGGCTGTTTGCGATACGTTCTACACAGACGGGAGTGATAGAACTGTCAAGACGGACCAGAGCTTTTAAGTATTCAATCCCGAGAATGTTGTTTGGCTGTTTAAGAATTTCAATCATGGAAGGGTCATCAAGATGATCTGTCAGATACAGTTCTTTTGCTTTTGGATAAGAATGACCAAGGCTCATAAGCTTCTTTACACCAGCCTCAATATCGTCTTCACTTCTAATAAGAAAGGATGCAATGGACTTAAGTTTGTTAATCTCTTGACATTCACTTCCGAAAGAAAGATAATCGACGATCCCGAGTTGATCAAGTAAAGCAACAGCACCCATGGCAAAATCAGGTGCTGATCCAACGGCTGCAAAAAGGGGCAGTTCAATGACGAGATCTGCACCGCAAAGCAAGGCAGCATGGGCACGTATTTTCTTATCCATAACCGCCGGAGTTCCGCGCTGTACATAGTTTCCGCTCATCAGTGCAATGACACACTGGGCACCAGTTTTTTTCTTGGTTTCCTTGATATGATATTCATGTCCATTGTGAAACGGATTATATTCACAAATGATAGCTGCAGTTTTCATAAAATGTCCTTTCAGAATTCCAAAATAGAATCTCTCATATAGTAAATGTATTATAAATCACAGAGCAAAAAAAGTAAAATTGCACAAAAAACAAAAAATGGACAACAAGTATCTTGTCAGAGGGAACAAAAAAATGTAGAATAGATATAGATTTTTCTGGAAATGTACAACGAAAAATACAAATACTATTATTGTATAC
>CAJMOO010000076.1 GCA_905215045.1 uncultured bacterium
TCCTCCATATAATATTTATAATTTATTCTACCAATAAAAATTATAAAATCCAACACATATTTATAATTTTTTATAAGATTATTTTAACAGTTAAACACCTCCTTGTCATATCTTTATATTTCCCTCATTCTCCAACAGACAAAATGTCTCATAGCCTCCCGGCTCCCCTCATTCTTATGACAGGCTGCACTCACCTCCATGACCATGCAGAAGTCTCATTATCATATCCTTGTTCGCTCCCTGTCTTCTGCCCGGTATCAAAAGCAGAATCTTGTATTATAAGCTTCTCTCATAAATAGATTACACAGATCATGGCGGGATATGTCCTCTTCGGACCGTACCGGAAAATGGTCTTATTCAGTTGTCAAAACTTCCCTTGGATTCATCATTTGATCATCTTGTCGTGAATGGATTGTCTGATTCGATTGATCGATTATCATTTTGATTTGTTTTTAGAATTTTCTGATATTGTATTCTCTTCCATTTATTCCCTATCTTGGTTTATCATAACATTATCGTACAAAAAAAGCAACCCATTTTCTTTCATGAGTTGCTTTTTTATTTTTATTCATTTAATTATAAGTACTGATCCTGCAAATTAGATTCCAAGAATCTTCTTCACTTCGTCTTCCATAGCTGCTGTCTCGCATACTGTGTCATGGAGAACTGGTGCTGTTCTGATCTCTTCGATTGCTTTTGGAACTACTGTCTTTGATACTTTGTTAAGTTCATCGACTAATTCAAAATCATCTTCTGCATCATATGCTGGATCGATCGCATCCATAACACTTCTTGTGAATTTGTATGGACTTGCTGTAGAAGCGATCACTGTTGGAGTCTTGTCATCTCCTGTCGCTGCTTTGTATTTATCATATGCAACTGCTGCGACTGCTGTATGTGTATCCATCACATATCCTTCTTTGTCATAGACTTCTTTAATCTTCACTGCTGTTTCTTCTTCACTTCCGAAAGCTCCAAAGAACTCAGATAATTCTGCTTTCATGGCATCTGTGATCACATATTCACCGTCTTTTGTCAATGCTGCCATAAATTTGGCACACTGTTTTGCATCATTTCCTGCAATTCTATAGATCATACGCTCTAAGTTACTTGAGATCAGAATATCCATAGATGGAGATGTTGTAACATAGAATTCTCTGTTACGATCGTATTTTCCTGTCTCAAAGAAATCAAATAATACTTTATTCTTATTAGATGCGCAGACAAATTTGCCGATTGGAATACCCATCTGTTTTGCATAATAAGAAGCTAAAATATTACCAAAGTTTCCTGTTGGAACGACTACATTCATAGGTTCCCCGGCCTTTAATGCACCCTGTTTTAATAAATCAGCATATGCCTTTACATAATATACAACCTGTGGTACTAAACGTCCGATGTTGATTGAGTTTGCAGATGAGAACTGGAATCCGTTGTCATTCATCACTTTCGCTAACTCTTTGTTAGAGAACATCTTCTTAACACCTGTCTGAGCATCATCAAAGTTTCCTTTGATTCCGATCACGTATGTATTGTCACCCTTCTGTGTTACCATCTGTTTTTCCTGAATTGGGCTGACTCCAGACTTTGGATAGAATACGATGATCTTTGTTCCCGGTACATCTGCAAATCCTGCTAAAGCCGCTTTTCCTGTGTCTCCGGATGTTGCTGTTAAGATCACGATCTCATTCTTTACATTATTCTTTCTTGCTGATGTTACAAGTAAATGTGGCAGAATAGATAATGCCATATCTTTAAATGCGATGGTTGCTCCATGGAATAATTCCAGATAATATGCTCCATCTACTTTCTTTGTCACTGCGATCTCTTCTGTATCGAATTTGCTGTCATATGCATTATTAATGCATGTCTTTAATTCTTCTTCTGTAAAATCTGTAAGGAATTCTTTCATGACTGCATAAGCAATTTCCTGATAGGACATCTTTGTCAGATCTTCCAACGATACATTTAATTTTGGAATGCTGTCTGGTACAAATAATCCTCCATCGCTTGTTAATCCTTTTAAAATAGCTTCAGAGGCGGTTGCTGTTTCTTCACTATTTCTTGTACTGTGGTATACTAAATTCATATTTCCCTACCTTTTCTTCTATTAAATATACGTGTTTCTGTTGGTTTTTGATTATATCATATGTTGTTCCTGTCTACAACTGATTTTCATGAACTATATCCTATACAATTACAAATGTCAGCATGAGACGGACACCACTGATCAATGCTTTTTCATCAAAATCAAACTTTCCATGATGGTTTGCAGGGTGGTCGCCGCCACCGATAAATGCAAAACATCCATCCATTTCTTCCAGATAATTTGCAAAATCTTCTCCTAACATCATTGCTTCAACATGGGTAAACTCTGACGGATCAAAGACTTCCCCTGCTTTCTCCATGACATCTTCTACAACACCCGGATCATTGATCAGTGCCCCATGGCTTGATTGTTGAAAATCAACCGAAACATCTACTCCATACATCTGTTCATGGGCTTTCGCGATCTCTTTGACTCTGCGCTCGATCATCTCCTGAGCTTGTCTGGAAAATGTTCTTGCAGTCCCTTCGATCTTTGCTTCCCCTGCGATCACATTTCTCGCTGTCCCGGCTTCGACCTTTCCGATCGTTAAAACTGCTGGATCTAATGGATTTAAATTCCTGCTGATGATGCTCTGAAAATTCATAACCATGGAAGATACTGCCACTGCAGTATCAATCCCTTCATGTGGTTTCCCTGCATGTCCTGATCTTCCGTATAAATGAACTGCCAGCCAGTTTGTCGCTGCCATTCTTGGGCCTGCTTCCAGTGAAATCTTGCCAGACGGTATACCGTTAAAAATATGGACTCCATAAATGCGTTTCACACTGTCCAAAACTCCTGTCTTCAACATGAATCTGGCTCCTTCTGCGGTTTCTTCCGCAGGCTGAAATACAAGATATACTCTGCGGTCAAGTTCTGATTCATGTTTCTTCAATATCTTTGCTGTTGCAAGTAAGATTGCTGTGTGTCCATCATGTCCACATGCATGCATACATCCGTGATTCAAAGATGCAAAATCAAGTCCTGTCTCTTCCTGTACTTCCAGTGCGTCCATGTCTGCCCTTAATGCGATCGTTTCTTTCTTGCCATTGCCAACAACTGCAATGATTCCTGATGGATCAAAAATCTTATAAGAAATCTCCCATTCTTCCAGATGTTCTCTGATATATTCCATCGTCATCGTTTCATGAAATGCTATCTCAGGACAACGGTGCAGTGCTCTTCGAAATTCGACCACTTCTTCCTGTATCGCATATGCTTCTTCATTTATATCCATATTGATTCCTTTCTTTGTTTCCTTACCTTCCTGTGATCTTCATGATCAAAGCTACGATCACACCGATAATAATCACGGGGCCTAACACAACCATCATTGCACTAAATACATGAAATAGTAAATAAATGATAAAAATAAATATGATCACTGACAGTAGACATCCAAGTTTGAACTTTGTAGAATTCATCGTAAAAATATGTGTGTTACCACCAAACATATCTTCTGGTGTTCCTTCATCCTGTTCCTCTTCGTAATACTCTGTCTGTACATAGTCATCATCCTCACCTTTGGCATCAATGATCGATCTGGCGATCAGTCTCGGACTTCCTAATTCATTCAATACATCCTGTTCGTTCTTTCCATTTCGGATCTGCTCATTGATATAATCCTCATAGTAATTCATGTTCTCCTGAATCACTACCTGTGATACCATTCCCTCTAAGGAAGATCTTAACTCCTCCATAAATTGTCTTTTTGTCATATATCATTCTCCATCTTTATTGTAGAAAATCTCTGATTCCTTTAATACATGGCAGACACCATCTTCAATCTGGATCGTTGTCACACCACAGTTTTCCTGTCTTGGCGCATGCCAGTATTCCTTAATCTCTCTCTGATAAATATATGTAAGTAAGCTGTGGATCCATGCTCCATGAGAAAATACTGCTATATGTTGATATTTTTTCTCATTTGGCAAGATCATATCATTGAAAAAATCAGATGATCTTGCGATTACCTCTTCGTGTGTCTCACATCCTTCAATTTTTTTAAATTCTTCTGGCGCATCAAAGAATTTGAGAAATGGATCCTGTCTTTCTCTCAATTCCTTTAATGTTGCACCCTCAAACGATCCAAAACACGCTTCTTGGACCCGTTTATCTTCATATAGCGGAATATTCCTGCCTCCAAGAATGATCTCTGCTGTTTCCTTCGCACGTTTCAACGGACTGGTATATGCGATATCAAATGGAATATGTCTAAGACCTTCTCGCGTAATAAATGCCAATTCTCTTCCATATTCATTCAATTCGATGTCTGAACTTCCCTGAATCTTAAATTCCTTGTTCCAATCTGTTTCTCCATGTCTGATCAAATATAATTTCAAACCAAGCACCTCCAATTTACCAATAGCATACCTTATTTTTTAAATCGAGTCCAGTCTTTCTTCCTTGTGCAATTTTTTGTAAAAATGTGAAAAAACTATGGAATTTTTAACGAACTTTGCTATACTAAAGATATACATATAAACTAAAATTTTAGGAGAGAAAATTATGAACATTCATGTTGGAGACGAAATCGAATTAACAGAAGAAGTAGTTCCAGAAAACACTGCTGAGAAATGGGGAAGCGGAAGCCTTCCTGTTTATGCCACACCTGCCATGATCTCTTTGATCGAGCAGTCTGCAGTTAATCTACTAGCTGGAAAACTTGAAGAAGGACAGACTACTGTTGGAACAAATTTAAACATTGCGCATGTTTCCGCAACACCAGTTGGTGGAACGATCAAATGTCATTGTTCCTTAACAGAGATCGACCGCAAACGTCTGGTATTCCATGTAGAAGTAACTGATAACAAAGGACGTGTTGGAATCGGTACTCACGAAAGATTCATCGTTGCCAGTGAACCTTTTATGGAAAAAGCAGCTAAAAAATTAGAAGATTAATTTTTAACTCTGTGTACGCAAAAGGTGCCGGAATTCTTATTCCGACACCTTTTTCTTATCTTCTTATCTGCTTGTTCCCTTTAAGATTGGAGAAATCTTCTTGTAGATAAAGAATGTGATCACAACACTGCACATTCCTTTGATAAATGTAAATGGCATATTAAACCAGATCAATGCATCCCATAATGTCTTTACATTCTTGTTGATCGCCTGATATGCTCCAAGAATTGCCTGCATTGGCATGAAATTTGTGTATACTGGATATACAACAAAGTAGTTTGAAAATACACTGACTACTGACATCAGGACTGCTCCTGCTAATGCTCCGATCATTGCACTCTTCTGTGTTTTCTTTCTCTTATAAATAAGTCCTGCTGGTAATACAAAGCATACACCTAAGATAAAGTTAGATAGTTCTCCGACTCCACCTGTCTGTGTATGAAGAAGGTTGATCACATTCTTGATAAAACATACTGCAATTCCAGATACCGGTCCCATCGCATATGCTGCTAGTAATGCTGGAAGTTCGGAAAAGTCAAACTTGATAAATGGTGGTATCAACATTGGAATTGGAAATTCCAAAAACATCAGCACAGTTGCTAATGCTCCTAACATACCTGTCACTGCGATCGTTCTGATATTGAACTTTGTTCTTTTCATTGTCATTGTGTCTCCTGCCATGATAATTCTCCCTTTCTGATTTAAAGATCTTAAATTTGTCCGCCAGAAGCTTTTGCGAAATTTTATCATATAAATAAAAAATCCTGTCCATTTATCTACATAAAATAAACGACAGGGCTTCTGACTTGATCACATATCTTGTATCTGCGTAACATCTTAAGATATGTCATCCAACTACTTCTTTCATCCAGACTATACTGTTGGTTCAGGATTCTAACCTGATCGGCTTAGCGCTCGCGGACTTACCTCTCTTGGAGTATCACCGCCAGTCGAGAATTGATATCTTCGATATCTCACTCTGCCCTGAAGTTGGAGAATCAATCTTCTCTACTTCAATATTCAATTACCAGAAAATGAAAGTGTTTTCTGTTTACATTTCCTATTATAATAACTTCTGTTTTATTTGTAAAGTCTCATTTCACATTTCCCTGTCTTTACACAAAGATTATTATTTGCTAAAATATACGCAAGCAAAATGCTTTATTGTATGAATTGTTAAGGAGAAAACAACTATGGGAATGCACAAAATCGCTAAAATGCCTTCTCCAGAGGAACTAAAAGAAGAGATGCCTCTGAGTGAAGAAGCAAAACAAATCAAAGCTGCAAGAGACAAAGAAATCCGTGATGTATTCACAGGCGCATCTGATAAATTCTTAGTTATCATCGGGCCATGTTCTGCAGATAATGAAACTGCTGTTATGGATTATCTCGGACGTTTAGCAAGAGTTCAGAAAGATCTTGCTGATAAGTTACTGATCATCCCTCGTATTTATACAAACAAACCTCGTACAACAGGTGACGGATACAAAGGTATGGTTCATCAGCCAGACCCTGAGAAAGCACCAGATATGGCTAGTGGACTTCGTTCTGTCCGCAAACTTCATATGGAAGCATTAGAAGAATTCCATATGCCTGCTGCAGACGAAATGCTTTATCCAGGAAACTGGCCATATATGGAAGATCTTTTATCTTATGTTGCCGTTGGAGCTCGTTCTGTAGAGAACCAGCAGCATCGTTTAACAGTTAGTGGATTTGATATTCCTGCCGGAATGAAGAACCCAACTGGTGGTGACTTAACTGTTATGATGAACTCTATCACAGCTGGA
Organism: uncultured bacterium; assembly: GCA_905215045.1. The sequence goes on from CAJMOO010000076.1 coordinate 6,778, forward strand.
CAGCACCAGCATGATTTCATTGCAAATGGATATGAAGTCAAGACAGATGGTAACCCTCTGACACATGCCATCTTGCGTGGATCTGTCAACCGTCATGGAAACAATATTCCAAACTACCATTATGAAGATCTGACTCGTGTTGCTTATATGTACGAGAAATTCCAGTTAAAGAACCCTGCTGTTATCGTTGATGCAAACCACTCTAACTCTGGGAAACAATGGGATCAGCAGCCTCGTATCGTACAGGAAGTTCTTCACAGCAGAAGTTTCTTACCTGAGATCAAATCTCTTGTTAAGGGTATCATGATCGAAAGTTATATCGAAGATGGCAACCAGTCCATCGGTAACGGTGTATATGGACAGTCTATCACTGATCCTTGTCTTGGATGGGACAAATCTGCTGCTCTGCTTTACCGCATGGCAGATTATATATAGAAACATAGAAGATCCTAGATATATCACTTCCAAAGGTTCAGGATTCCTGACATGATCGACGGATTGATGAAACTTTCCAGGATGCATCCCAGTATTATAAATGTTATTTCAAACCAAATACTGAAACGAAATAAGAAGGAATGTCTCTGTTCATAGAGCATTTCTTCTTTTTTTTGGGCATAAAAGTTTCGCTTGATCAGCAACAGCAAGGTGATCACATAACAGATAAAATGTGGAAATAAACTCATAAATACAAGAACCAGTCCTTTGATGCCCATTTGCACGATCTGCAAAGATAACATGGATCCAAAGAAAAATGCCATACAAAATGCAAAACTGTATAAAAAAATCCAAGGTTGCAAAAGATATGCCCCCAGATAAATAAATGCATATTGTTTTCCCCTTTTAAACAAAATATAAAAAAACAGACTAATACTTGCTTTATATAGATCCGTATTATTTAAAACCAGTGATCTTACGGTACCTCCATATGCGAGATAATCCTGGTATACAAAATTCGTAAATACACTCCCAAAGATTAACCCAATGATGATCCATAATCCTGAAAAGAATTTCTCTTTTTCCACAATTTTTTCCTCCTGTCATATCTTATGCAGTGCCTGTCTTTTATATTCTGTTTTCCTGATCTAGTCTTTTATTTCTCTATATTCAGATATCCAAGAACTCCTGAAATTGTTTTTGCATCAATGATCTTTCCAGAAAAGATCATATCTTTGATCTCATCGATTGTATATTCTTCTACATCGATAAATTCATCCTCATCCAAATGCTGTTTAGACAGCTTTAGATCAGTTGCAACATAAATCGGAATCTTTTCATCACAGAAACCGATGGCTGTGATCACAGTCATTAGGTGGGTCATTTTTCCAGCAATAAAACCTGTTTCTTCTTCAATCTCTCTTGTGACACACTCCAGAGGTGTTTCCCCGGGTTCAATTCCACCTGCCGGGATTTCCAGTGTTTCCTGATCAAGGGCATTACGGTATTGTCTTACAAGTAAGATCGTTCCTTTGTCTGTAACAGGAACAACAGCTGCTGCCCCTTTATGTTTGACCAGATCCCATGTGACAACTTTGCCGCTTGGAAGTTTTACAATATCCTCATAAAATCCAACAACTTTTCCCTGATGTATCAGATGTTGTTCTAGTTTCTCGTATCCTTTCATAAAAAATCTCCTTTATTTATACTTTTGACACTCACGTTATAAATTGGAAAAAGCGATAGATTTCTCTATCGCTTCTTGTTATTTCGCATAGTCAAC
>CAJMOO010000077.1 GCA_905215045.1 uncultured bacterium
CCATACATATTCTTCTACATCTTGTTGGTCTTGCCATATTATCTTCTCCTTGTTGCATTTTATTTCCGTCATATGTCGATAACTGTATTATAGCATTTGAAAATTTATGATTCAAGTTCCTATGAAATTTCATTTCCTTCTTTTAACGTAAAAAATTGTTGTTTCCTTAAACTTTCTATTAAAAACTCGTCTGTTGGATAAATACCTTTTTTCCATCCAATTTTATCGTTCTCGTCTTTCATTTCATCAATCAAATTCCAATAAAATTGTTTTATATTCTCAAATTCTTCGATTTTGGCTTTTTGAAAAATCATTACTTTCCTATTCCTTTTATCTCTTTCATCTTCAATTTTCTTTCGAATACATTATAACACAAGCAAAAACAGCCTGTATCATCCTCGATACAAGCGATCTAAACTCCTTCTTCATCTTCTAACACCTGCTCTGGTGTTTGTCCATGTACCATATTCCAGTATTTTGAAGATACCACTGGCATCTGCGCATAAATAGGATATTTTAACATCTGGTCCAAGGTTGCTGTTGTTCCTGCTTTTCTCGGATATTTACTAATTTTATCTCTGCTCCATTCTTTTTTGCTTCTTCTATTGCTTATTTCCTTACTATTATAAACAAAGCGAGACCTGTTATAAAGTCTCGCTTTGTTATTGAGTTTAAACCTTTGGGTTATATTTTTTCTCTAGATTCTTGTATATTTTTCCGAATAATCTTCACAAAACCATACTCTGTATACACCCAGTGGAACTTTCTGATCCTGTGTCTTTAAACTAACTCCGACCATTAATAAAATCGTTATGATCAACGCTGGAATCAGTGGATTGATACTCCATAAATACTCCTGATACCACTGCATGGAGGAGCAGTAATAAAGGAATACATAACTGATAACACCGCCAACACTTGATGCTAACGCACCTGCTGCCGTTGCCTTTCCCCAGTAGACTCCGAAAAAGTATGGAACACCAAAGGAAAGTGCGATTCCGCCGGCTGATAATATGACAAGCAGCTGTCCTAATTGATTCTGGTTTAATGCGATCAATGCACAAAGGCAACAAAATACTGCAAATAAGATCATATTGATCTGCTTTAATTTCTTCTCTTCTGCCTTGCCGCCAAAACAGTCTACATACAAATCTTTTGTAATACTTCCCGCAATGACCAGTACAAATGAAGATACCGATGACTGAATTGCCGCAAAGATTGCAGATACCACGATTCCTGCCATCCATCCTGGCATCAGACTTGCTGTCAGATAGACGGTGGAATAATCTGCGTGAGAAAGTTCTGGATTAATGATGTAAGATAGTGGTCCTGTTGCTGTCATAAACAGATAAATGAAAAATGCCATTCCACAGCTGATCACTGCTGCCCTTTTCATGACTTTTGTATTATCGTACATCATTGGCACTTGTAAAAATGATGGATTTAATGCATTTGCCCATCCTGATACAATTGCAATACTGATCGCTTGTGGCAGTGTATAGGAATTTGCTCTTACCAAGGTATCGTTGACATTTTTTAGATACTGCATGGCCTGTGCGACACTTCCAAAGTCTGTACTGACTTTGTGTAAGGTTACACCGATCAGGAAAATCACAGAAAAGATCATGAATGCTCCTTGCAGGACACATACTTTTGCAAGGGATTTCACTCCACCTGCTGCGGAATATAGAATGATCACTAAGATGCACAGAATCATTCCAATGCTGTAAGCTTTATCACCAAGGATCAGGCTGAAAATCCTTGCTGCATTTAAAAACTGTGCTCCTGTTGTGATCATCAAAAAGATGATCGTCAGCAAAGTGATCACGATCGTTACGTTCCTTGACTGATACCTGTGATGTAACATATGAACGGATGTCTGTCCATGAATTCTTTCTTTGACGATCGCTATTTTCTTTCCAAAGGCTCCCAAGGAGAAAAAAGTGTTAAATGCGTATGATATGGCAATCAGTGTATAAATAAATCCAACACTTCTTGTAAGCCCCGGTCCTGCGATCATCGTTCCTCCTGCCATCGATCCCATGGCTGAGATCATGGCAACTTCCATGACATTTAATTTTCCGCCGCCTGTTAAAAAATCGGAGAATCGGCTTGTTTTTCTGTTTTTTAAATGTACCAGCATTCCGAGTGCGATCACTGCAACAGAATATACTGTAAATATAATCAATATCGTATTTTGCATTCCTGCAGATATAAAAAATCCACCAAGTTTAATTCCTTTCATCATAATCTCCTTTCTCCCTTGCACTTAAACTACAGTCTGTAATCCCATGAATCAAAAAGCTGACTGTAAAAAGCCAAAATAAAATGGAGATCATAACACCTGTTACAAACCAGAATGGGAATCCGAAAACATAGGTATCCGGATAAAATCTGTAGATAGAAAATGCGGCAATAAATTCAACTAACACAAAAATAAAATATTGCACATGGATCTGTATCATCTCTTTTTTGGCACGTATAAAACGCTTGTTTTCTTCTGTCTTTAATTCTTTTGGATCATATGTTCTTGAATCCTCATCCCATTTTTTCATAACCTTTTTCCTTCGTTTAATGTTTTTATATTATTTTTCATTATAGATCATATGGCAGACATTGATCAGATTTTCTCTGTCTTCTTCTCCATCGATTGGTGGTACCCAGTTTCTTGATTTGAAATCGTCTAAGATCGCTGGAATTAAGTTCTCTGTAAACTGATTAACATCATCATCAAATCCGTTTGCTTCTAATGTCTTCTTGCAATTTTCGAATCCAAAGCTCTTGTAGAAATCAAGCACTGCATCTGCTACATAATCTGCAACTTCTTTGGCTGTTCCTGTTTTTGGCACTGCGAAGATGTCTGCTAATTTTACGATATTTTCTGCAGATGCTTCTGCATGATGACGGATCAGTGCTGGAATTACCATGATTGCTGAATGTCCGTGTACGACATGATATCTTGCTCCGATCGCATGGGCTACACAATGTCCGTTTGCTGCACCACCAGTACTTTCTGCCATATGTGCTGCATATGATAACTGCGCTCTGCCTTCTTTATTTCCTGGATTTTTGTATACGATTGGAAGCCATTTTCTGATTCTTTCGATACAGTCAAATGCAAGTGGTGTGGAGAATGCGTTCTGTTTTATTCCGATAACAACTTCCATTGCATGGCTTAATGCATCAAGACCTACGGATGCTGTTGGTTTTGGAGGCATTCCGATTGTAAGATCTGGATCAATGATAACTAAATCTGTTACCATAGATTCATTCATAAAACTATATTTTAAATTTAATTTTGGATCTGTGATAACGGCACTTGCTGTAACTTCAGCTCCTGTACCAGATGTTGTTGGAATTGCGATGAATTTTACATTTCTCTTAAATGATGTCTTCATCTTGCTTCCTGTTGCACCATAGTCATGCAGGGAATCGATTTTTTCTGGTAATGCTGCGATCAGGTTGGCAGCTTTTGCTGTATCAATACTACTTCCTCCACCAAGTGCGATCGTACAGTCACATCCGCTGTCTCTTAATACGTCTGCAACTTCCATACATACATAATCTGGAGGGTTTGGAAGTACTTTGTCATAGATTTCATATTCAACCTGTGATTCTTCTAATGATTTTAATACATCATCAACTAGTCCTGCCTTGATAACTCCCTCATCTGTTACGATCAGACATTTTGTTGCTCCAAGATATTTTACTTTTTCTCCTGTCTGTTTGGCACTTCCTGCTCCAAATACGACATGTGGTAATCTGTTTTTCTCAAATGGATTCATGAATTTTCCTCCTGTTTTTAATAGTTTTTGTAATAATTCTTATTTCTTGTTATTCTGATCTTTCTTACGCTAACTGCTGTTTCTTTTCCATTTTCATCATGATGAATGTTCCGATAAAGCAAAGTACTAAGACTGCTGCTACGAAATATGCATTAATATGGAAAGCCGAACGAAGTGTTCCATCACTTAATTTGTTAATGTATACACGCCACTGTGTTGAGAAGAAGTTTCCGATATTTTCGCCTGCAAGGATCAGTGCCTGTGCTCTTACCTGTGCTTTTGGTGATGTTTTGATTGCTAGTAAAGTCACAACTGGATGTGCAAGTCCCATCGTTGCCCCTACCAAGAAGATTGCAACTAAGGATAAATTAAATGTCGTTGCTACAACTCCAAGGATCAGTCCTGCAAGTAACATTCCATAGAATAAATGAAGGGAAAATCTTCCGATCTTGTTGTAAATAGGTCCGTTTAATGCTCGTCCGATAAAACTTGCAAGTGGCATGATACTTGCTGCAAGTCCTACCTGTACCAATGATGCACTAATTGGTGGTTCAGCGATCCATGTAGAAATGTTAGACCACATCAGCTGGATCATTAAGTATACTAAGAATGCAAGTACAATATAAATGATAACGGATGGATTTAATTCTCTTTCTTTTTTTCCTTCCTTCTTTGTTTCTTTTGCCTTATCGAGCACTTTTTCAGGCTCTTCGATAAATTTTTCTTTTGGTATGAAGATTAGGAATAAAAGCACTGGTACAATAGCATATAAATAAAGCATATAAGAAGCTTTCCATCCGAAAGATGCATTTACAATTCCTGAAATGTTAGAGAAGATAAATCCCCAGAAACCACTTCCTGCTGTTACGACTCCAAGGACTGTTGCAAGTTCCTTTCCTTCAAAATAGAATGGAAGAACTGCTCCTGCGATCAGACATCCAACTCCTGCTCCAAATCCTACAAAGAATCTCATGAAGATCATCGCGCTTAAGCTTCCACTCACTAGAACTGCTCCTACGCTTCCTCCGATTGTCAGCACTCCTGCGACAACTGCCCAGATTCTCATGTTCATTTTCTTTCCACCGATCAGTGAAAGGAAAATATTTGCTGCTACCATCGCTAAGTTTGTGATTGTTGCAATGTAATTTACCATGATCTCATTTGTAAATCCCTGAACCTCTGCGATTGATCTGATCAATGGTGCGTTGATATTTGCATACGCTCCGTTAAAAAATGTCCAGATAAACATGACGATAAAGATCACTCTTTTTGCTGTTTTTCTGTCTTTATATTTTATCAATTTTTCATCCTCCTAAATCAACTTTGTTCCGATCGGTTTGACAGTGTTAATTTTATAACAAGGTTTTTGTATTTTCAATTTTCAAAACTTGAATCTGTAAATCAAAAATTTGCACATCTTTCTTCTGACTATTTTTTTGTATCTGCTGACGAACAATCTGGAATGTGATACTATATAAGAAATAAAGGAGGTCAAAACCGTGACAATTCAACAATTATTGATCTTTGACTGTCTTGTAAAAGCGAAAAATTATGCAAGGTCTGAGGAAATTTTATATATTTCACAGTCGAATCTGCGCCGTATGATGAAAGCCTTGGAGAAGGAATTAAACGTCAAACTCTTCACAAAGAAAAATCAGGAAATGGTACTTTCTGATGCAGGAATTCATTTTTATAAGTATGCGAAAACTATCCTTACTTCCTGTTCAGAACTTGAAGATAAGGTAAAAGAACTTCGTACAACTCCTGGACAATCCCTGATCGTTGCAACAACATCTTCGATCGCAGAATCTTTTATGCCAGAACTTATGCACATTTTTCATAAACGTAAGGATATGAAGGATACGGAAGTCATTTTGAAACTTGCAGTGAGCAGTGATGCGGTTCTTGATATGTTAAAGAACGGAGAAGTTGAGCTGGCATTTTTGTATGATTATGATACATCGTTAAATTATGATGTCTGTGCTTATCATGAATATATGATGGTACTTCCAGCATCTCATCCTCTTGCATCGAAAGAACAAATTAAGATTTCTGATATTGTCGGAGAACCATTTATTTTTTATGAGAAAAACAGCTCCTGCTATCATGCATTAAAGAAAATCTTTGCTTATGAGAACGTGGAACCGAATATTATAAGATATGCCAATACTTCCGAAGAAATTATTACTTATGCCAGCTGGTACAATGCGATCGGTATCATTCCGAAAGCCAATGCCCTTGGAAATGATGTTGTATTTTGTTCCATTGATTGTGAGGCAAACCGTTTTCCGATCTATATGTGCTGGCCGGATGAGAAATCGATGACTTATAATGCGGATTATATGTTAAATTTATGTACCGTCTATAAAAATGAGCTGACGGAGCATTTGAAAAATATTTTGTAAGGAGACTTTTATGACAATTCAACAACTTCAGGCTTTTGTTGCCGTATGCGAGACGAACAATTTTGCAAAAGCTGCAAAAAATTTAAATATGTATCCTTCCAATTTAAGTTATACGATCACGGAATTTGAAAATTCGCTTGACGTTTTGCTTTTAAATCGTTCGAAAAAGGGAGTTTATCCGAATATTCTAGGGCAGGAAGTGTATACTCGCGCGAAAAAAATTTTGGAGCTTGTTTCCAGTTGTATGGAAAATGCAGATACAATAAATCAGAACCGAAGAGGATTTACGATTACTTACTCCAGGCAGTTCAGCCTTGCTTCTTTTCAATCTGGATTAAAGGAATTACATAGGGATTTTAGCGATCATGGAATTTCTCTGGATTTGATCATTCCAAATGATCAGACGATGGCTTTTCATGCTTTGGCAACAAAACGATCTGATATGGCGATTTTGTATGAGGATGTTTTTGATCCCGTTGGGTATCAGAAGAAATGGGTTGCAAATGATTCTTTGTATGTGGCGCTTTCTTCTTCCCACAGGCTTGCTTTCCGTCGAACTTTGAGTTTGAATGATATCAAAGATCAGACAATTTTGCTGTGTCAGGATGGTAACTTATGGGATCAATATGTACAAAAGCTTTTCTTCCATTCCAATATGACGCCTTCGAAATTTACTTATTGTTATAATTCTTTGTTACAGCGGGAATTGATCCTTCAGCATCCTCATTATGTGTCTATTGTTAGCAGCTTGTCTGTGCCTGATTTAGATACTGATTCTATAAATTCTTCGAATGATATGGAATCTAATCTTGTGTATCTCCCTTTGAATCATGAGATTAATCAGAGAAAGGTATATGCAGTTTATCCTGAAGATGGAGAAAATCCTGAAATGGTAGAGAATGTACTTGATTTTATTTGTAAATAAGTTATATTTACTGTTTATAATTTAAAAGATGACTGCGGTTTATTTTGATATTACGCAGTCATCTTTTTATTTACTTTCCGTTTATTTACTATGTATTTCTAATCGTTCTTCTTTGCAGAATATCGGATCAAACAGCTTAACACCAAATCTCGTTGTAAATAGATCGCATTTGCATAAGAATAAGTAATATGGATTGATTCCTTCCTGATACATAGATTCAAAATTACCCATTCCTTTCGCTATGATCACATCTGCACTGTCCAGATATTTTTTTGCTTCCTTGCTCAACTGATCTTTGACGGTTCCTGCGATTGCAGCTCCATTGCTGATCACTGGAACAATCTTTGTAAGTCCCACTTCTTTTGCATCTTCTATCGTTGCATCATTAATTGCCAGTCCGCCTCTTACCATAACTGTGATTTCAAGATTTTTATAACGTTTCTTTAATTCTTCGATAAAAATCTTATCAAGAACGATTTCTCCACAATTATCTGTGATATATAAAAGAATTTTTGCTTCTTTTAATTCTTCTTCCAGATATTTTACTTCTTGTTTCGATATGCTTAGATCATTGACTTTATTTAATAAATTCTCTAACATCTGATCATCAATATTGCCTGTCACACCAAAATCTATGTAATTTCCGACACATACATATTTAATATAATCTTCTATGTCCTTTGTTTCCTTTAAGCATTCCCTGATCTCATCTTCTCTTTCTAACATATATTGATTATATTTATGCTTTAGTGTTACATAATCCGTTTCTTCTTCATAATATTCATTATAAATATCCTGAATTCGCTTATCTAACATTGGTGTTGATTCTTTATCTCCGTATCGATATAAGATTCCGGTAACTTTCTGAATAAATTCTTTTTTCTTTTTTTCATCGGAATGTTTACGGATCTTTTGTTCTTTTTTTGAAAGATTACATGCGATACATCTTGAATTTGCAATCATAGTTTCTCTCCTTTTGTGATCACAGTTTGATTCTTCCTTCATTATAGCATGAGAAATTTTATGATTCTAGTTACAATCGCTGCTTGATAATCTTTAAATTTTTCTTTTAAACGAAAAAAAACATCCTTATTCTCTAAGAATGCTTAAATCTTCATATTAAATCTATATATAAAGGATATACCTTCAAAACAACATACAAGAACTATTTACATCTTCCACACTCTGCCTTCTTTGGTTAAAGCCTCGACCGATTAGTAACAGT
>CAJMOO010000078.1 GCA_905215045.1 uncultured bacterium
TATTTTTTATCATATACCAGAAGTCTAAAGTGTGGACAATTACAAGATTGGAAAATTTAAGTGGATGTGTATGGAGAACAGTATTGATTGTAAAATAGGGGATTTTTAAACAGAAGGTAATGTTATTATGTGTCATAAACATCTCGATAAATCGGTGCTTATGCATCTCTTTAAATTTCCGTTTACGAATACAAAAATTATTATCCAATACCGTTTAACATACACACCCTGTAGTGATTTGAATAGCGTTCCGTTGTATGAGATATAAATATTTGTTCTTATCTTATTTCTATCTCATACATGAAACACTATTACAAATCAGAATTTAAGAAAATCATAAGTATATTTCACATTTTCCGTTATATTTCGCAACACCGCTCGATGTATAATAACAACATAAGGAGGTGCATTGCAGGATGAGACGTATAACAGTTTATTTTATCTGCCTCTTCATGATGCTAGGAAATATAAAGTTCGTATCCGCAGATACAGAGATCAACAGGATCATGAACAATAAAAATCAAGATGTTTTGTTTGTGGGATCTGTAACTTATGTTTCAGATAACTATTTTGTTTTAAGTGCAAAGGATTATATCAACACAGAATCAACATCAGAAGCAATTGCAAAAAGAACGGAAGATCATCGATATGTCATCATGAAGAATGAAAATATAAAATATACGTCATCCTATCATGAGAAAACAACGGTTGAAGAAGGAGATCATGTGATTGCATCATTAAAGAAGACAAAAGGGAAATGGACCATTTCCAACGGGTTATATGAAACAGACAGTGATGATTATCAGACACTAGCCGTAAAAGCATATAATAAAAATCCGGATGTCCAAAGTATTATGTTAAAATACTTCGTTAACACAGATGGAATGATGAAAAAATTCTCCTGTAACACAGATGGAAGTAAAGTTTATTACCAAAGCAAAAAGATTTATGATGCGAGGTGGAATATGAAGAAATATTTAACGATTGAAGAGATTAGAAATTCAGAGAAGCTAAAACAAATGGATCATAAAACAAGTCTGGTAGATGATATAGAAGAAAAAACGACGTTTAAAACACGAAAATGGATTATGTTTGTGATTGATATGGCAGCAATTGTGGTAGTTATTGGGCTGCTTAAGAATCGGAAGAAGAAATTTTAATTTGTAAGTTGGCCAACTGTAGATTTCGAGTATATGATAAAAAATAAATAAGCAACCGAAAGCGATGCGGTGGAATTTTGCTCATATTTTGAACAAATCGCTGATTCGCCCAATTTCCTACGAAAACTCGCTCTGGAGTTTGTCTAAGACCAAAGTCTTTGAAGCTCAGACATTCGTCCAATTGGGCTGCGAATTTATTCAAAATATGGCAAAATTCCAATGCATCATTTTCGGTTGCTTATTTATTTTTTATCATATACCTGAAGTCTAAAGTGTGGGCAATTACAAGATTGGAAAACTTGAGTGGGTGTGTATGTTAAATGTTATTGTTTTTCAATTTTTGTAGTGGTAGACAGTGTTTATTATAAATACCAATACCGTATAACATATACACTGTGTTGTGGTTTGAATAGACTTCAGGTGTATGTGACAGAAATAAAAGAAAAACAAATATTTGAAAGAATCCAGGTGGCAAACATGAGCACTTTTTGAGTGCGTTTTTTACAAATTCGCAGTGCCTGTGGTTGGATGTCTGACCGTTGCTGCGGGCATTTTGGCTCGCAGCGAGGAAGTTTCCAAAGGAACAGGCACGGATCAGCGATTTGTAAAAAACGCTCTCAAAAATGCGGAGTTGCCACCTGATTCTTTCAAATATTTGTTTTTCTTTTATTTCTGTCACATACACGTAAGCCTACCTACAAATTTTGTGTTATACTATATACAACAAAAAGCAAAGGAGGCCGAATCTATGAGAATGTATGATCTGATACTAAAAAAGAGACAAGGGAAACCTTTGACGAAAGATGAAATCCAATGGATGATCCGTGAATACACAGATGGCAGGATACCGGATTATCAGATGTCAGCTTTGTTGATGGCGATCTGTTTTCAAGGGCTTGATAAAGAAGAAACTTATGAGCTTACGATGGCAATGGCGCGAAGTGGTGAGATGCTTGATCTGTCTCAGATTCAGGGGATCAAGATTGATAAGCATAGTACGGGAGGGGTTGGAGATAAGACTTCTTTGGCGTTGACACCGATTGTTGCTTCGCTTGGAATCCCGGTTGCTAAGATGTCTGGGCGTGGACTTGGTCATACTGGGGGTACGATCGATAAACTGGAGAGTATTCCAGGTTTTTCAACACAGCTTGAAGATGATGCGTTTGAAGAACAAGTGAATTCAATTTGTATTTCAATCATGGGGCAGACGAAGGATCTTGCACCAGCAGATAAATTGTTGTATGCATTGCGGGATGTGACCGCAACGGTGGATCAGATTTCTTTGATCGCAAGCAGTATTATGAGTAAGAAGCTGGCAGCAGGAGCAGATGCAATCTTGTTGGATGTAAAGACCGGAAGCGGTGCATTTATGAAAGAAGAGTCGGATGCGATACAACTTGCCAAAGAGATGGTAGAGATCGGAAAGAGTGCCGGAAGGAAGATGACGGCTGTGATCACGAATATGGATGAACCTCTTGGAATGGCAGTTGGAAATATTCTGGAAGTCAAAGAAGCGATCGACACATTAAAAGGCAATGGACCAGATGATTTTGTGGAGCTTATTGAGACACTGGCTTCGCATATGCTGATCCTTGGCGGTGCAGTAAAGGATTTTGATGAAGGACTTATGAGAGTCCGGGAATCTATTCAAAGTGGGAAAGCATTGGATAAATTCAAACAATTTGTTGCTGCACAAGGTGGTGATACGAAATACATTGATCATCCAGAGTTATTTGAACAGGCAGATATTATAGAAGAAATACGATCAGAACAAGATGGATTTGTCGGAAGTATTGATGCACAGGAAATGGGAATCTGCTCTTTGATCCTTGGTGGAGGAAGAGAAACGAAGGAAAGTGTGATCGATCCAACGGTTGGACTTGTTTTCTCAAAGAAGGTTGCGGATCCTGTGAAGAAAGGCGATGTGCTTGCAACGATTTATGGAAATGATGAAGAAAAAGTAAAACAGGCAGTTCTTCATTTTAAAGAAAACTACCATATAATAGAAGAAAAACCAACGAAACCGATAATGATCCGGGAAGTATTATCTTAAATCTATTTGCATAAAATGATAAAAAGGATAGAGATCCATGAAACAAAGAATCTGGATATTTATTTTTAGTATTATTTTATGTGTGATTTTGACAGGATGTATCAAAAAGGATGAACGAGGGCAAAAACAGAAGGTTGTATATGTTGTCTGTAGAAGAAGTGTGATCCCGGTACAATTAGGCAAACTGATCGATGAACAAAAGAGGGAAGCATTTCATTTTACATATACGACAGGTGGTTTTACTTATTATGTGATCGGATATGGAAGACAGCCGGGGAGCGACTATAAGATCAAGGTTAGAGAATTTAGTGCAGACCGGACACATATTTATATTGATACGATACTGACAGGGGTTACAAAAGAGCACCAGAAGTATGGAAAATCTTATCCATATATTGTACTAAAAAGCCAGTTTTACGAAAAAGATGTGATTTTTCACTAAAATTATAAAAAGTTTAGAATAGTTTTATTGATTTATAAAATCAGAAAACATATAATGGTGCTTATGAATCAAAGGAGGAGCTGACATTTGAATAATCAACAGAATAATAAGAATGATAAAAATGATAAAGATAACAAGAAGAAAAACGCGAAGATTCTTGCAATCTTCCTGATCGTTTCAATTCTTGGTACTTTCTTTTTTAATTCGATTTTAACAAAATGGAGAAACGGAACGGAGAAAACGATTTCGTACAATAAATTTGTCACAATGCTTGATAAAGATCAGGTAAAAAGTGTAAAGGTCACAGACAGCCAGTTGAAAGTGACACCAAAGAACGAGGGAAATCCTTTTTACAAGACAACATATACGGTACAGAGGATCAGCGGAGATTATGAACTGGTGAATCGTCTGATCAAGAGTAAGATCGCATTTGAACAGGAACCAGAAGATCCGATGGATACTTTCTTATCGATATTGATCAGTTTGATCCCTACGATCGTGATCTTTGGATTCCTTGTCATGATGATGCGAAGAAGCAGCGGAATGATGGGGGTTGGAAAGTCCAATGCGAAGGTATATGTTGAGAAGAAGACAGGAGTGACATTTGCAGATGTTGCGGGACAGGGAGAAGCGAAGGAAACACTGACAGAGATGGTAGATTTTCTTCATCACCCAGAACGATACACAGAGATTGGTGCGAAGCTGCCAAAAGGTGCATTGCTTGTAGGACCTCCGGGTACTGGTAAGACATTGCTTGCCAAAGCAGTAGCAGGAGAAGCAGGAGTTCCATTCTTTTCACTTTCTGGATCTGACTTTGTAGAGATGTTTGTCGGAGTCGGAGCATCCAGAGTTCGTGACTTATTTAAACAGGCACAGCAGATGGCACCATGTATTATTTTTATTGATGAGATCGACGCTATTGGTAAGAGTCGTGATAATGGAATGCATGGTGGAGGAAATGATGAACGTGAACAGACATTGAATGCTTTACTTGCAGAGATGGATGGATTTGATACATCCAAAGGTATCATTATTCTTGCAGCAACAAACCGTCCAGAAGTCTTAGACAAAGCCCTTCTTCGTCCAGGACGTTTTGACCGCCGTGTTATTGTAGAACGCCCAGATTTAAAGGGAAGAATTGAGACATTAAAAGTACATGCCAAAGATGTGAAGATGGATGAGACCGTTGATTTTGAAGAAATCGCACTGGCAACCAGTGGAGCTGTTGGATCTGATCTTGCCAATATGATCAACGAAGCAGCACTTGGAGCTGTCAAGGCAGGAAGAAAGGCTGTTTCACAGAAAGACTTATTTGAAGCAGTGGAAGTTGTCATTGCTGGTAAAGAGAAGAAGGACAGAATTCTTGGCGATGAAGAGAAACACATCGTTGCATACCATGAAGTCGGACATGCACTGGTTATGGCATTGCAAAAAGAATCAGAACCAGTACAGAAGATCACTATCGTACCTCGTACCATGGGAGCACTTGGATATACAATGCAGCGTCCAGAAGAAGAAAAATACTTAAATAAGAAGGATGAGATGTTAGCAGACCTTGTATCATTCTTCGGTGGACGTGCGGCAGAAGAAGTGAAGTTTAACTCTGTCACAACAGGAGCATCCAATGATATTGAGCGTGCCACAGCGATCGCAAGAGCGATGGTAACACAGTATGGTATGTCCGATGAATTTGGATTGATCGGTTTAGAGTCCATTACAAACCGATACTTAGATGGACGTGCAGTTATGAACTGTGCAGAGACAACAGCAGCGAAAGTCGATGAAGTTGTCATGAAGATGTTAAAAGAAGCTTACGCCAAAGCAGTCACATACATTCGTGAAAATATGGACATTCTTGACGAAGCAGCAGAGTTTTTGATCCAGCGTGAGACGATCACAGGAAAAGAATTCATGGAAATCTTCAACAAATACAAGAATCCAGTAGAAGAGTCTGATAAAAATGTATCAGAGACAGATGAAAATGTATCAGAAACAGATGAAAATGATGCAGAAACTCCAGGGCCAGAGGTAAAAACAGATTCTGAGATCAAGACAGAAGAAGAAAATACATCGACATATAATACTGGATATGCCCAGTGGGTGGAAGATGATGACGATGAAGAATAATCTGTCAGAGTCAGTGAACAAAATAAAATAGCGAAAAGCATAAAAATGCGGAGACGATCGATTAAACGAATGTCTCCGCATTTTTCCATATAGCTGATATAAAAGGATGCCAAAGGTAAAAAATACATTCTATCCTCAGCAGGTCTTGTTACGGCCTTAATCCCATTCCACCTTCTAAGGTAAGTGTTTCTCCGTTCATATATTTGAAATCAGGCGAAGCTAACTGAACGCATACTCTTCCGATTTCTTTCTCAACATCTCCATAATGTCCTGCAGGAGGCATTTTGACATTAGCTTCAAAGGCTTCAGGATAAGCCTGCTGGAAATTTTCAAGCTGTGCTGTCCATGCGAGTGGACAAATGATATTAGCATTGATGCCGTCAGGACCCCATTCATTTGCGGCAACTCTGGTAAGACCACGGATTCCTTCTTTTGCTGCAGCATAAGCACATTGACCATAGTTTCCAAATAATCCGGCACCGGATGCAAAGTTAATGACAGAGCCTTTTGTCTCTTTCAAATGAGGGTAACATGCTTTCATATAGTAAAATGCGGCATAAAGACCGGAATAAAGTGCGAGATCAAATTGTTCAGTCGTATGATCAGCTAAAGTAACTCCAGAAGCAGATGCCTGTGCATTATTGATCAGAACATTGATCCGTCCGAATTTGGCGATTGTTTCATCAATGACATTCTGCACGACTGTCTCGTTGTCAACACCGGCACTTACATCGGCTTGGACTGGTAGAACTTCGATATTGTATAATCTCTCGAGTTCCTCTTTGGCATCGGCAAGTTTCTGTTTATTTCTTCCTGTAATAACGAGGTTTGCACCTTCCTTTGCGTATGCAGTTGCAATTCCATAACCAATAGACCCACAGCTTCCATCTTTTAATACAGATCTTCCGCCACCAGTGATGATGGCTGTTTTACCTTTTAAAAATCCCATAAGTTTTACCTCCCAGTATTAAGTGATGAGACAATCATAGCAGACAAATTGTGCGAAATCAAGGAACAATTTCGTTAATTATCTGACAATTATGTTAATTTATTAATTAACGAAAAGATTCCGATCCAGAATGAACTAAATTTGGAACAACATAAAAAAATCTGCATTTTACAGAAAAAAAGAAAGAAATAAAAAGAAAACCGCAGAAAAACAAATAGAAAACGAGCGATTTCTGACAGAAAATTCACAAAGAATAAATAAAAACTATCGATAATATAAAATTCATAGATGGAATCTTACGATATAAAACCTAAAATTCTGTATACAATATTCAAACATTAGTAAAACTGCACAAAAAACAGACACTTTCTTTGGAAACAAAGCTCAAAATCTGTGAAATAGAACTAAAATGTTTGAAATCAACAAAAAATGATTGACTAAAACATAACAGTGTATTAAAATAAAGACATCAAATAAAGAAAGCGCTTTTTGATAGAGTAATTAAAAGATAAAAGGTTATTTAAGGAATTATGTAATCAACATTTTGGAGGTAAAAATATGAAGGCGATTGTAAGATATGGACAGGCATTTGGTGGTTATACAATGAGAGACGTTCCAGAACCAACATGTGGACCAGAAGACATCATCTTAGAGATCAAAGCAGCAGCAATTTGTGGAGCTGATATGAAACACTGGAGAGTTGATAATGGATCTGATGAATTCAACTCAATCCGTGGACATGAGTTTGCAGGAGAGATCGTTCAGGTTGGAGAAAAAGTAACAGATTGGAAAGTAGGACAGAGAGTTGTTTCTGATAACAGTGCTCACGTATGTGGTGTCTGCCCAGCTTGCGAAATGGGAGATTTCCTTTGCTGTGAAGAAAAAGTTAACCTTGGATTAGATAATAACACATGGGGTGGAGGATTCTCAAAATACTGCAAGATTCCTGGAGAAATCTTAAGAATCCACAAACATGCGATCTGGGAGATTCCAGAAGGTGTTAAATATGAAGAAGCAGCAGTACTTGATCCTATCTGTAACGCATACAAAGCAGTAGCTCAGCAGTCTCACCTGATCCCAGGACAGGACGTTGTAGTATTCGGTACAGGACCACTTGGATTATTCTCAGTACAGATCGCAAGATTAATGGGAGCTGTAAACATCGTTATGGTAGGCCTTGATGAAGACGTTGATACTCGTTTCCCAGTTGCTTTAGAAGTTGGAGCTACACACGTAGTTAATGGATCTAAAGAAGATGTTGTAAAACGTTGTACAGAAATCTGCGGAAGAGACAACTTAGGATTAGTGATCGAGTGTTCTGGAGCTAACATCGCATTAAAACAGGCAATCGAAATGACAAGACCAAACGCTGAGATCGTTCGTGTAGGTATGGGATTCAAACCATTAGAATTCTCTATCAACGATATCACATCTTGGAATAAGAGTCTGATCGGTCATATGGCTTATGATTCTACATCTTGGAGAAATGCGATCAGATTACTTGAATCTGGACAGATCAAAGTTCAGCCACTGATCACACATAGATTAGGATTATCTG
>CAJMOO010000079.1 GCA_905215045.1 uncultured bacterium
TTACGTGATCGTGTTGGTAAAGCAGCAAAAGTAAAAGAAAGAGTATAATCAGACAGAGATTATCAAAAGAGAGGGATAGGCTGTATAAGCTTATCCCTGTTTTATTATATAGGATTTTGCTATATAATGATCACACAGAGAAATTATATAAGGAAAGGAGTTCTCTATGAGGAAAGGATACACAATGACCTATCAGATGCGTAAGAAACAGCGCCAGCAAAGAGAGACGATTATTCAGTATATTCTGAAGTTTGCCGGAGTTGTTCTGCTTGCATTTTTGATCGTACGGTTTGTATGTTTCAGTTTTACGATTCAGGGAGATTCGATGTCTCCATCGATTCAAAAAGGAGAAAAGCATCTGGTAAACCGTTTGATCTATCAGATCAAAGGACCAAGCAGATACGATGTGATCGTATTTAAATCAGATGATAAAACTGGAAATTATTATGTGAAACGAGTGATCGGACTTCCGGGAGAGAAGGTTCAGATTAAGAATGGACGAATCTATGTAAACGGAAAGAAGACAAAAGCATATTCCAGCCAGAAGATTTTGTCAGCAGGTCTGGCATCTGAAGAGATTACAATAAAGAGTAAACAGTACTTTGTCGTAGGAGATAACTATAACAATAGCGAGGACTCCAGAAGTGCAAGTGTTGGAAATATAAAAAGATCAAATATTGTTGGAAAAGTCGGTATCAAATACTGGCCGTGGTAACAGAGGGAAGGAGATAGAAAAATGGATTTTCAGTGGTACCCGGGTCATATGACCAAAGCAAAACGTATGATGCAGGAAAATATGAAACTGATCGATATCATGATCGAGCTTGTGGATGCAAGAATTCCGCTAAGCAGCAGAAACCCTGATATTGATCAGCTGGCAGCGAATAAGTCAAGACTGATCTTATTAAATAAGACGGATATGGCGGACGAACGCGTGACTGCACAGTGGGAAGAATATTTTAAAGAAAAAGGATTCTATGTAGCAAGAACAAATGCAAGATCTGGAAAAGGTGTCAAAGGAACACAGGCAATCGTAATGGATGCCTGCAAAGAAAAATTAGAAAGAGACAGAAAACGTGGAATAAAAAATCGCCCGATTCGTGCAATGATCGCAGGAATTCCAAACGTTGGAAAGTCAACATTTATTAACAGTCTGGTTGGAAAAGCCTGCACAAAAACAGGAAATAAACCGGGGGTTACAAAAGGAAAACAGTGGATCAAATTAAATAAAAATATCGAATTATTAGATACACCAGGAATTTTATGGCCGAAGTTTGAAGACCAGCAGGTAGGACTCCGACTGGCACTGATCGGTTCTATCAGAGATGAGATTCTAAATCAGGATGAAATGGCAATTGAGTTGATCGAATATCTGAAAAATCATTATGAAGGAATTTTATCTGACCGCTATCAGGTAGACGAAAGTGAAGATAAAGTAAAGATCTTAGAACAGATTGCAATGAATCGTAATTGTAAGATGAAAGGAAACGAATTAGATTACGAGAAAGCATCCAAGATTCTGTTAGAAGAATTCAGAAATGGAAAATTAGGAAAGATTTCTCTGGAAATTCCAGAAGAAACAAAAGAGGCATAAAAAGTCTCTCATGGGGCAGGTAAAACAATGTTTAAAAATATAATAAGATTACTGGCAACCATTTTGATCGCGATTGGATTTGCTTTTATTATGATCACATATGTGGGAGAAAGAACAAAAGTAAGTGGTTATTCAATGGAACCGCATCTGCACGATCGTGATCAGGTACTGTTAGATAAACTGACATATCATTTTCGTGATCCTGAAAGATATGAGATCATTGTATTTCCGGGACCAGAGGGCGGTGATCAGTTTTTTGTGAAACGAGTCATCGCACTTCCTGGAGAGACCGTAAAGATCACAAAAGGAAAAGTTTATGTGAATAATAAAGAAGTAAAGGATTATTCCAAAGATCATACAACAGATCCATGTGAGCTAAAAGGAGAACTGCATCTTGGATCGGATGAATACTTTGTTTTAGGTGATAACAGAGATAACAGCAATGACAGCAGATACAAAGAGGTTGGCCCGGTAAAGAGGTCAAAGATCACAGGAAGGGTCATCTTCCGGTTTTATCCTTGGAAGAGTGCAGGCGTGATCCGGCCGTAGGAAGGATTTTATGACAAAGAAAGAAGAGCGAGAAGCCAGGAAATTAGAAAAATTAAGACTTGAGAAAGAAAGAATGTATGAGATGTTTTCTTTCGAAAGAGAATATAGTGACCATCAGGCAATTTGCGGAATTGATGAGGTTGGAAGAGGACCATTTGCAGGTCCGGTTGTCGCAGCAGCAGTGATTTTACCAAAAGACTGTGATATCTTATATCTGAATGATTCTAAAAAGCTTTCTGAGAAGAAAAGAGAACTTTTGTATGATGAGATTTATGAAAAAGCCGTTGCGATCGGAATAGGAATGTCTTCAGAGAAAGTGATCGATGAGATCAATATCCTGCAGGCAACTTATAAAGCAATGCAGCAGGCAATTTCAAAGCTTTCCGTGAAACCAGATCTTTTATTAAATGATGCGGTTACAATTCCTGACGTGAATATTGAACAGGTGCCGATCATCAAAGGAGATGCAAAAAGCGCATCAATCGCAGCAGCAAGTATCGTTGCAAAGGTTACAAGGGACCGAATGATGAAAGAATATGATGCCATTTATCCAGGATATGATTTCGCAAAGAACAAAGGATATGGAACCAAAGCACATATTGAAGGGATCAAAGCACAGGGAATCTGTGATATTCACAGAAGAACGTTTGTAAAAAAATACATATAAAAAGAACTATATAATATGAAGAAAAATAACAGAGAAACCGGGGCAAAAGCAGAAGCTGTTGCCTGCTGGTTTCTGAAAGAGCAAGGATATGATATTCTTGAACAAAACTTTTACACAAAAGTCGGAGAGATTGATATCATAGCGAAAGAAGGCCATACATTGGTCTTTGTAGAAGTAAAATACAGAAAAGATGACAAAAAAGGATACCCCGCACAGGCTATAGATCAAAGAAAACAGCAAAAGATCCGAAAAAGCGCAATGATTTATTTGAAGAAAAATCATTTATCTTTTGAACAGCCGATCCGTTTTGATGTAGTAGAGATTTTAGGAAAGAAGATCAGGGTGATAAAACATGCATTTTAAGAAATCAAACGACAATCAGTCTACGATATTACATGAAGGAAATGTTCCGTATCTGACATTTAAGAAATTAGACAAAGCTGGAGTCAGACATGGATTCTCCACACGAATGGGAGGAGTCAGTGAAGGAATGTTTTCTACACTGAATTTAAGTTATAACCGTGGAGATAAAAAAGAAGCAGTGGATGAGAATTTCAGAAGAATCGGGGAAGCAATTGGGTTTGATCATACAAAACTTGTGTTTTCTAATCAGATTCATGAGACAAGGATCCATAAAGTGACAAAAGAAGACTGCGGAAAAGTCATGAAAGCCATGGATGGTCTTGCGACAAATGAGCCGGGAATTCCACTTTACACAGGATATGCAGACTGTGTGCCTTTATTTTTCTATGATCCAGTAGAAAAGGCAGCAGCTTTGGCTCATTCTGGATGGAGAGGAACGGTTGGAAGAATCGGTACCAGGATGGTACAATTTTTGGAAGATGAATATGGCAGCAAAAAGGAAAATATCATTGCGGCCATTGGCCCATCTATCTGTCGAAGCTGCTATGAAGTCAGCAAAGATGTTGCAGACGAATTTAAAAAAGAGCTGACAGGGCACGATGCAAAAGAATTTCTGGATGATAAAGGCAATGGAAAATATCAGTTAGATCTTTGGAAAGCCAATGAGATCATCTTAACAGAAGCAGGAATTCGTAAAGAAAATCTGGATATTACAGATATCTGCACATGCTGCAATCCAGATTTATTATTTTCACATAGAGCAAGTCATGGAAAACGTGGAAATTTAGCAGCATTTATTGTGTTATAAGAATGTAAATAAAAATAATATATCTTGTGAAATTCTTCACACTGGACGAATTTCACAAGATAATGTATACTAAGAAACAGTACAGGTTTTGAAACATTTAGAGAGGTATATAGATTATGAGTAAGCCGATCATTGCCATTGTAGGAAGACCGAATGTAGGAAAGTCTACATTGTTTAATGCACTGGCAGGAGAAAAAATTTCAATTGTAAAAGATACACCAGGAGTTACAAGAGACCGTATTTATGCAGATGTAACATGGTTAAACTACCAGTTTACACTGATTGATACAGGTGGTATTGAACCAGACAGTGGTGATTTATTATTAAGCCACATGAGAGGACAGGCAGAGATCGCGATGGAGACAGCTGATGTAATCATCTTCCTTACAGATGTAAGACAGGGACTTGTCGATGCAGACTATCAGGTGGCAGATATGTTAAGACGATCAGGAAAACCAATTGTTTTAGCAGTCAATAAAGTAGATAATTATGAAAAATTCGTTCTGGATACTTATGAATTTTACAATCTGGGACTTGGAACTCCATTCCCAGTTTCAGCAAATTCAAAGATTGGATTCGGTGATTTATTAGATGAAGTTCTTGTTCACTGTAACCCACAGGATGCAGACGAGAAAGAAGATGAAAGACCAAGAGTTGCCATCATTGGGAAGCCAAACGCAGGAAAATCTTCACTGATCAATAAGTTATTAGGGGAAGATCGCCTGATCGTTTCTGATATTGCGGGAACGACAAGAGATGCGATTGACACAACGGTTAAACGTAATGGAAAAGAATATGTCTTCATCGATACAGCCGGACTTCGAAAGAAAGCCAGAGTCAAAGAAGATATCGAACGTTACAGTGTGATCCGTACGGTTGCAGCGGTAGAACGTTGTGATGTGGCGATCTTGGTTATTGATGCAGAAGAAGGGATCACAGAACAGGATGCCAAGATTGCAGGAATTGCCCACGAACGTGGAAAAGGTATGATCATTGCGGTCAACAAATGGGATCTGATCGAGAAAAACGATAAGACAATTTACAAATTTACAAATCAGGTCAGAGAAGTATTATCTTACATGTCTTATGCAGAACTTGTATTTATTTCTGCCAAGACAGGACAGAGACTTCCAAAGATCTTTGATGTTCTTGATATGGTCATTGAGAACCATGCATTACGTGTACAGACAGGAGTCTTAAACGAGATCCTTACAGAAGCGGTAGCTATGAAGCAGCCACCATCAGATAAAGGAAAGAGATTAAAACTTTACTATATTACACAGGTTTCTGTAAAACCGCCAACATTTGTTGTGTTTATCAATGATCGTCAGTTGATGCATTTTTCATACACAAGATATCTTGAGAACCAGATCCGTAATACATTTGGATTCAGGGGAACACCGATCCATATCATTGCGAGGGAAAGGAAGGAAAGATAATGGCAGTTTGTATTGTTGTGTGTATGATCGTCGGATACCTGTTTGGATGTATTCAGACAGGATATATTGTCGGGCGTGTAAACAAGATCGACATCAGAGATTACGGAAGTGGAAATTCCGGGACAACGAATACATTAAGAACCCTCGGAAAGACAGCAGCGATCATTACATTTCTTGGAGATGCCGCCAAAGGACTTGTGGCGGTCAATCTTGCAAGATATGTGATCATGCCTGCATTCGGAGTAGAGGGAGAAGCTTATCTTTGGCTTTTGACAGGATTTGCAGTAGTACTGGGACATAATTTTCCATTCTATCTTGGATTTAAAGGTGGAAAAGGAATTGCGACAACAGGGGGAGTTATTTTTGCATTTCACTGGCAGCTTGGACTGGTCTGTGCAGCAGTATTTCTGATCATTACGATCATCTCTAAGTATGTATCGTTAGGATCAATCTGTATGGTACTGATCATTCCGTTTATTTTGTATTTTAACAATCCACATGACTGGAAATTAGTCGTTGTTGGATGTATATTTACAGCCATGGCAATCTGGCGTCACCGTGCGAATATTGGACGTCTGATGAATGGTACTGAGAATAAATTAGGTCAGAAAGTAAAACGTTAGGAGGAACTAGACATATGAAGAAAGTCAGCGTTATTGGTGCAGGAAGCTGGGGAAGTGCTCTTGCAGTATTACTAGCAAACAATGGACACGAGGTAACTTTATGGACACATGATCCACACGAGATCGAGATGCTTTCTACAAAGAGAGAACAGCAGGATAAATTACCAGGTGTGAAATTACCAGATAATATTAAAGTTGAAGCAGATCTTGAAACTGCTTTAACAGATGAAGATGTTGTTGTTATGGCAGTTCCTTCACCAGTTGTACGAATGGTTGCAAAACAGATGTCCCCATTTATTGCAGATGGACAGGTGATCGTGAATGTAGCAAAAGGTATTGAAGATGTTACATACAAGACATTATCTGATATCATTGAAGAAGAAATTCCAAACGCAGAAGTTTGTGTATTATCAGGACCTAGCCACGCAGAGGAAGTAGGAAGAGGAATTCCTACAACAGTTGTAATCGGTGCCAAGGATAAAAAAACAGCAGAGATGCTTCAGGATGTATTTATGAATAAAGTGTTCCGTGTATACACAAGTTCTGATATTGTTGGAATCGAACTTGGAGGAGCGTTAAAGAACGTTATCGCATTAGCAGCAGGAACAGTTGATGGTCTTGGATATGGAGACAATACAAAAGCAGCATTAATGACAAGAGGAATCGCAGAGCTTACACGTCTTGGAGAAGCACTTGGAGGTAAACCAGAGACATTCTCAGGACTTACAGGAGTTGGAGATTTAATTGTTACATGTACAAGTGTACATAGTCGAAATCGTAAAGCAGGATACTTAATGGGAAAAGGTATGACTGCCGATGAGGCCATGAAAGAAGTAAAAATGGTTGTAGAAGGTGTATATTCAGCCAAAGCAGCCCTTGGACTTGCAAAGAAATGCAATGTATCTGTACCAATCGTGGAAGCAGTGAACAGAGTACTATTTGAAAATGCAGATCCAAAAGAGGAAGTTTCAAACTTACTCCTTCGTGAGAGAAAACAGGAACATACAAATCTGGAATGGGATTAATCAGATAAACAATATATAAAACATAAACATATACAAAACATAAAAACATGAAGGAAGGAAGACTACTATGGGATCATTTAGGGAAATGTCAAAAGAAGAGTTACAGGCACAGGAAGTGGAAGTGAACAAAAAGTATCAGGAATTTAAAGACCTTGATCTTTCACTCAACATGGCAAGAGGAAAACCAGCACCAGACCAGATCGATCATGCAAATGGAATGCTTGAGACGATGACGGATTATCATGCAAAAGATGGCTTAGATGTGCGTAATTACGGAGTCCTTGATGGACTTCCAGAGATGAAAGAGATTTTCAGTGATCTGCTTGATATCCCAGCGAAGAATATCATCGTTGGAGGAAATGCAAGTCTGAATCTGATGTTTGATCAGATGATGAGACTGGTCGTATTTGGAACAGAAGGAGAAAAACCTTGGGGACAGCTTGAGAAAGTAAAATTCTTATGTCCAGCACCAGGATATGACAGACATTTCATGGTTACAGAAACATTAGGATTTGAACTGATCACAGTTGATATGACACCAGAAGGTCCAGATATGGATCAGGTAGAGAAATTAGTAGCAGAAGATGAAAGTATCAAAGGAATCTGGTGTGTACCAAAATATTCTAACCCACAGGGAATCTGCTACAGTGATGAGACAGTTGACCGTCTTGCTTCCATGAAGACAGCAGCCAAAGATTTCAGAATCTTCTGGGATAATGCATATGGTGTACATCCAATTTTTGAAGATGTGAAAGTGAAGAATATCTTAGATGCATGTAAAGAGGCAGGAAATGATAACAGAGCATACTATTTCTTCTCAACATCAAAGATTACATTCCCAGGTGCAGGAGTATCTATTATTGCATCTAGTGATGATAATATCGCAGAGATCAAGGAAGTTATGACAGCCCAGACGATTGGATATGATAAGATCAACCAGCTTCGTCATGTACAGTTCTTTAAGAATGCAGACGGAGTCAGAAAACATATGCAGATCTTAGCAGATTGTTTAAAACCTAAATTCGAGA
>CAJMOO010000080.1 GCA_905215045.1 uncultured bacterium
CTTGATCTAAACCTGGTTTATATACTACATCAACTGTAAGAAACCCTCTATCTTATTATATCTTTCTTACAATCTTATTCTTAATTTTACATAGAGTGTGGGCAGACAAACCCACATTAAGACATTTTCTTATATTACCATATAGAATTTATCATGTCAATAACTATTTTTAAATACATGAAAAAAGCACCTGAAAATGTTTCTCATCTGCCTTTTTCATTAAATTCTTCACTTCTTTTCACTCTTATCTTGTAATAAAAAGATTTTGTATGTTACACTAATCATAAACAAAGGCGTTGTAAACAGATATATGTTTATAGCGCCTTTTGCATTTATTAAGAAAGGAAATCTTAACGTGGGAATCACTTTAAAACACAACAAACTACTTTTTGCCGCCCCATGTGCTGCATTTATTGCTGGATTGATCTGGGATAAAGTATCCTCAAGAGTTGCCGTTGCATCTATCTTTATCGGTATGATCTGTGGACTCATTGCTTACTTTATGATTCCTGATGATAATATTAACTATTTTGTAGGTAATGTATTTTCTCTTTGTGTTCCGATCGTTGTTATCATGATCGCCTCTCTATTCGAGAAAGAACATTTTGATTTTGAACAATTAAAAGCATATCAACCAGATCATCTGGTCCATGCTTCTAAAGAATAGGAGGTTCTTATGATCAGTTTTACAGCATTTAAATTATTTATTCTAATTGTCTATGTATGGTTTGCCGTTGGAATTGCAGTAATCAGTGTATTTGCAATTCGAGAATTGTTTAGCTGGTTCAAGGTTCCAAACGAGCATATATCACAAAGCATTCAGAAAGGACCGAGAAAAAATTATGAAATGTAATGTTGTTTGTATACAAACTTATCCAAAAATGAATCAGAAAGAGGAAAATCTTTCTCATATGGAAACGCTTCTTCGCAAAGCTATGGAATCTCATCCAGATACTCAACTCATCGTTTTCCCTGAGCTTGCTGTTACTGGTTATCAATGTGGTGAAAATTTTAAAGATTTGGCTGAAACTGCCATGATTGACTCTACATCCATAAAAAAGATGAATGCTTTAGCTAAGGAATTTCATGTTCATATCGTCTATGGAATGGCTGAAAAAAGAAGAAGATATCCTTTATAATTCTCAGTTTTTCCTTGATGACACTGGTGTTCTTCTTGGAACTTATCGCAAAGTTCATTTATTTGATTCCGAGAAAAATTATTTTACACCTGGCGATCAATTTAAAGTATTTGATACAAAGATCGGTCGTATCGGCTTGTTTATCTGTTATGACGCATTCTTTCCAGAAACTGCTAGAAGTCTTGATCCATTAGGAAGGATTCTCGCATCGATCAATGATGAAAAAGATGGAATTATCCATGCATCTCTGGATTATGATATAGCAAAACAAATGAAGCATGACTATTACACAATGTTGACAGAACGTCGTCCAGATGTTTATATTGCATGAATGAATATTGTGTCCTATCTTCTCTTTTTACGAGAAAGTTTTTATAAAAAAATAGACAGCGCTCTTTTTCATAAGAACGCTGTCTATTTTTTATTTACTTATTTTCCATAATATATTCTATAAGTTTATCTGAAAATTCCTTCACCACTGTATCTGCCTGATGGAGATCTTGTTTGATCGCTCCTTCTGGTGCATATCCAATGCATTTCATTTTGGCAGATTTGGCTGCCTTTACTCCTGCTTCGGAATCTTCGACCACGATACAGTTTGCCGCCTTCTGTCCAATTGCCTCAGCCGCCTTTTGAAAGATTTCTGGATCTGGCTTTCCGTTTTCACATTCGGAACCGCTTATAAATGCTTCAAAGCAGTCTGTAATTCCAAACGTATTCATATTTGTCATGATATCTTCTTTCAATGAAGACGATGCAACTGCCAGATGAAATCCTTTTTCCTTTAATGTACGGATCAGATCAACAACCCCAGGCATCGGCTTTAGTCCTTCTTGGTCGATCAACTCTTTTCTGGTTTCGACCCACTGATCTATATAATATGGAACTTCTTTATCAAGACTCTCAAATTCTTTCTTCATCTCTGCCCACATATATTCATGCGTCGTACCCAAAAACTTATCATGGTAATGCCAGTCAACTTCAATACCTGCTCGTTTTAAGATGAGATGCTTTGCTTTGACATTAAAATATTCTGAATCAGCGATCACACCGTCCATATCAAAAATCACTGCTGTAATCATACTTTCCTCCTAATAAAACAGAAACGCACAAAATGTTAAGTAGTCATCTGTGCGTTTCTATATCTTCTGTATTAAACTGTAATAAATCCTAATCCTTCAAGTACTGAGAACACTAAGATTGCAACAATACAGATTGGTGCAATATACTTAACCATAATAAGGAATAGTGATTTTCTCTTAAATTCCCCAGAGCTTTCAACTTCATCAACAATTACTTTTGGCTTGATGATATAACCGACAAATAAACATGTTAAGAATGCTGCGATCGGCATTAATACACTGTTACTGATGAAATCAAAGAAATCAAGGAAGTCAAATCCTAAAATCGTAATATTGCTCCATGCTCCAAATCCTAAAGATGATGGAACTGCTAGTAACAGAGCAATGATAAACATTGTAATACATGCAGTTCCTCGTTTCATATGGAACTTATCCATCAGAACTGCTACGAGTGTCTCAAGCAGCGAAATGGAAGAGGTAAGTGCTGCAAGTAACACTAAAATAAAAAATACTGCTGCAATAACACTTGAAAAAGCCATACTGTCAAATACTTTTGGAAGCATCACAAACATCAAAGATGGACCTTTTGCAAGCATAGATGAATCTCCGTTTGAGAATGCAAACACAGCTGGTACGATCATAAGTCCTGCAAGGAAAGCAACCCCTGTATCAAAAATCTCAACCTGTGTGACTGATTTCTCAAGGTCAGCTTTCTTTGGCATATATGATCCGAATGTGATCATAATACCCATAGCAAGTGACATCGAATAAAATAGCTGTCCAAGTGCAGCTAAGATCGTTGTTGGACTAAATCCTTTTAAATTTGGTTTTAAATAATATACAACTCCAGCCATCGCCCCTGGTCTTGTGATACAGAATAAAGAGACTCCGATCAATAAGACGATCAAAACTGGCATCATGATCGTGCTGACACGTTCTACTCCACCTTTGACTCCTCCTACAACAACCACTGTTGTAGCGATCAGGAATACAAGAACACAGATCATTGGTTCTGCTGATTTGCTGATAAACCCTGTAAAGAATGTATCAGAAGCGGCATTATGAATCCCTCCCTGAATTGATAACAGTGCATATTTTGTAACCCATCCACCGATAACACAGTAGTATGGGAAGATAATAAACGGAATGATCGTTGTAAGATATCCGATAAATGTATACTTCTTACTGAAGTGTCCGAATGCACGGATCGCACTGGTTCCTGCCTTTCTTCCAAGGGCAACTTCTGTGATCATCAGTGAAAATCCAAATGTTAATGTAAGGATCAGATAAGTTAATAAAAATGTTCCTCCGCCATATTTGGCTGCAAGATATGGAAATCTCCAGATGTTTCCAAGACCTACGGCAGACCCTGCCGTTGCAAGAACGAATCCTAAACGGCTCGAGAATCCACTTCTTTCATTACTCATAATATTAAGTACCTTCTTTCATATATATTCAGATACGTAAGGATATGTATCTGGCTCTGCCGGAGATCTTAGATATGAATCCTACATGGCAGGATTCCCAGCCTGGATGCTGAATTCTATTTAGATGACGTCCACATCTTCTCCGGCAAGGACGGCATTCATATTACGTACAGAACACATCTTTCCACACATTGTACATGTATCTTCTCTCTCTGGTGTTGATTCTGCACGGTATCTTCTTGCCTTTTCAGGATCAAGAGCAAGTTCGAACTGTTTCTCCCAGTCAAGTTTCTGTCTCGCAGCTGCCATCTGGTTATCCCAATCCATAGCGCCTTTTACACCTTTGGCAATATCTGCTGCATGTGCTGCAATCTTGGAAGCCATGATTCCTTCTTTCACATCATCGACATTTGGAAGACGCAGATGTTCTGCTGGTGTTACATAACATAAGAAGCTTGCTCCAGAAGCTGCAGCGATTGCTCCACCAATTGCAGATGTGATATGGTCATATCCAGGTGCAATATCTGTTACTAGAGGTCCAAGAACATAAAATGGTGCTCCATGACAGATCGTCTGCTGGATCTTCATATTCGCCTGAATCTGATCCATTGGCATATGTCCAGGTCCTTCGATCATAACCTGTACATCCTTCTTCCATGCACGTGCTGTTAATTCTCCTAATGTTACTAATTCTTCGATCTGTGAAATATCACTTGCATCAGCAAGGCATCCTGGACGACATGCATCGCCAAGGCTTAGCGTTACATCATATTCGTTACAGATATCAAGGATTTCATCATAGTATTCGAAGAATGGATTCTCATTGCCTGTTGCTTCCATCCATGCAAAGATCAGAGAACCTCCACGAGACACAATGTTCATCTTACGTTTCATTGCCTTAAAACGTTCCGCTGTGTTTCGGTTGATTCCACAATGGATCGTCATAAAATCTACACCATCTTCTGCATGCATCTTAAAAACATCAATCCATTCACGAGATGTGATATCCTTTAATGCTTTATTGTAATAAACAATCGCATCGTAAATAGGTACGGTACCAAGGATCGCTGGACATTCATCGACAAGTTTCTTACGAAATACATGAGTATGTCCAAAAGAAGAAAGATCCATGATAGCTTCTGCACCCATCTCTACGGCTTTATTAACTTTCTCCATCTCAACATCTAAGTTTAAACAGTCTCTGGATGTTCCAAGGTTTACATTGATCTTTGTCTTCAAAGAATTCCCGATTCCAAATGGTTTTAAACACTTGTGGTTCTTGTTTGCAGGGATGACAATGGTTCCAGCTGCGACTTCTGCCATAAGGTCTTTCACGTCAATTCCTTCATAAGCAGCAACTGCTTCCATCTCTTTCGTTACAATTCCCTGTCTTGCTGCGTTCATCTGTGTTGTGTACTTCATGATTGAAAACCTCCAAAATATAAGATTTTGGGAGACTCTTATTCGGTTTTGTTTATTTTATCATCATTCTGTCTTGTTGAGATAAAAAAAGACAAACTTTAAAAAGCCTGTGATGCTGCTTTACAGTTCGTCTTGTATTCATAGCATCCAAATCCCTACGACGGCATTATCCGTATCAGGTCCATGGTCGAAACTCTCGTTTCCTCTCAGCTAAGGTATCACCTTTTAAGCTCCCATTTCAGTTACACCAATATTGTACCATCCTAAAAGGCAGATAGCAAGAATTTTGTATCCTTGTTATCTGCCTTTTGTACTTCTTTATCTTTATATTTTTCTTTTATTTTACTGGTCTGGCGATCGCTGCAACTTTGCGGTACCATGGATAGCTGTAAGACACACTGCTTCCATCTGCATGTACGATCGTGTCATTTCCAGCATACATGGCGATATGGTCGATATTTTTATATCTTCCATTCTTTCCACTTCGTTTACGGTAAAAGATTAGATCTCCCGGAAGTAATCTGTCTGATTTTCCGTTATATGTAGAAAGTTTTAATAATTTCTTCTTTTTTCCACACCATTTAGCAATATCTGCAGCTGTTGGTGCATAACTCTTGCTTCCAAAATTCACACCATATGGTTTATAAGATTTCCACACAAAAGAACTGCAGTCTACATAACCTTTCTGCATTCGTTTTGCCTGACTATATCTTGGTTTTGTCTTACAGATTGCTTGAGCTTTACTGACTCCTTTGTATACTTTGGATTTTAAGATATAAATATCAAAAGATACACTCGCATTATCAGCACTGATCGTCAAGGTTGTCCTTCCGTATTTTTTCCCTTTTGTTAATCCATTTGATGATACAGATGCATATTTTGTATTTCCAACTTTATATGTAACTGGTGTATATCCGCTGGCTCCTGATACTTTGTAAGATACTTTTTGCCCTTTTTTCAGAATACAACTGGCTCTATATTGTGGATCTGTGCACTTTACAGCTGCTTCCAGACAAATTCCATCTACATATACGTATATCTTTCTGGTTTGTTTTGCATATCCGTAAAATGTCCCATCATCCGATACATAAAAATTATGGTTGTCATCTGCTCGATAGATAATGCGTTCTTGTCCATTCGCCGAGTTGCCTTCTAATTCAACTTTCCCTTCGTTATAAAGAACCGTTGCAAGTTTGTTATTCTTTAATCTCGGATTGGAAATCTGGATATGCATTTCTTTTGTTTCAATACTTTGATATTCTGTTCCTTCATCTGTTATGATATTTAATCGGACTGTTGCATCTCCTATGGATCTTCCTGTAATCCTTGCAGTCTTCTGATCTGCTGATACCTCCATCGCAATATGATCATTTCCATTGACGATCTGCCAGTCATATTTCAGATTATCTCCATAATCATAAGAATCATTATATTTTAATGAAATATTTCCGCCAACAGCAACACCTACATTGGTGTCAGAATCATAAAAATCAATATCATATGTTGCTGCTTCTTCTGGTGAATCGTATCCGCCCCATAAATTATATCCTGCTTTGTTTATCTTATTCGTTGTCTTTCCCATGCCAGTCTTACTTGCTGCTGATACAGGCATGATCTGAATCAATAACATTCCTATAACAGCTGAAAGCGTACATACGCACAGCTTTTTCATCACTTTTTTCACTTTATTTCTCCCCATTTATCTTGTTTCTCTTAATGTATATTCGACTATTTATAAAATTTAATTCATTACATTGACTGGTTTTCCTTCCATCCAACATTTCACATTATCAAAATCAATGATCGCACGTTTTACCAATGCTTCTTTTGTTGCAAATGCAACGTGTGGTGTCGCGATCAGATTCTTTGCATGTAAGAGTGGATGATCTTTTGATACCGGCGGTTCATTCTCAAAGACATCAACGGCTGCTCCTGCAATCTTACCGTTATTGAGTGCTTCAGCTAATGCTTCACTATCAACAACCGGACCTCTTGCAGTGTTGATCAAAACTGCATCTGGTTTCATCAATGCGATTTCATCTTTACCGATCAAACCTTTTGTTGATTCATTTAAAGGTACATGCAATGAAATGATATCACAATTATATAAAAGTTCTTCTAACCCTACAAATTGAATTCCTGGAAGATCTTTTACTGTCCTTGAATATGCGTAAACTTCACATCCAAATGCCTGGGCGATCTTCGCAACTCTGGTTCCGATCGCTCCGGTTCCGATCACACCGAATTTCTTTCCTTCCAGTTCAAATCCAACCAGACCATCCTTGGTTCCTTCTTCTCGGACTACCTGATCGCAGGAAATGATATTTCGATACAGTGAGATCAAAAGTCCAAAGACAAGATCTGAAACTGCAGCATTTGAATAGCCTGCACAGTTGCATACTGTGATCCCCTGTTCTTTACATGCATCCATCGCAATATGATCGATCCCTGTAAATGCTACCGCCAGCATCTTAAGGTTTTTACAGCCTTTGATGACTTCAGCGTTCAATGGCAGGTTTGCAACCATAATAATGTCCGCATCCTTTCCACGTTCGATCAGGCTTTCTGTGTCAGTTACTTTGGTCTGATAAGATACGATCTCGACAGAATCTAGCAATGCTTTATGTGCGATTTCCATCAATTTCTCTTCTTCCACACCTAGTGGTTCAATAATTACTAATTTCATAATTGTCGAATACTCCTTTCGTATGATTTTACTCTCCTATTCTATCATCAAATATACGATTATAAAAGCTTAGAAATATTTTATTTCATAGAGGATTCCATCGAAGTTTCTTATGATCCATATAAAGTAAAAAAACTGCCACACTAGTTTCCACCAATGTGACAGTTTCATATACTTTATAGAAAATCTACTGGAGTAAATCTCTTAATTATTTAAGAGTTACTTTA
>CAJMOO010000081.1 GCA_905215045.1 uncultured bacterium
TGCTCCTAAACCTGTTAATACTGCAATTCCTGCTCCAATAGCTGCTAATCCCATAGTTCTAATCTCCTTTTAAATAAAAATTAAATTTGTGTATCTGTCATGATACATCTTACTCAATTGATTCACTGATAAACAGTGATGTTAACAATACAAATACATATGCCTGCAACAACCCATCGAAAAAGTCGAAGTAACAACTAAATGGTAATGGCACGATTGCTGGTGCGATATGTGTGATCAATTCCATCAAAACGAATGCTCCTAAGACATTTCCAAAAAGTCGCATACACAGTGATAACGGTCTTGTAAATAATTCAAGGATGTTAATGGCCGCCATCATTGGCATAGGTTCCACATAACTGTGTATATATCCTTTCAATCCTTTTTCGTGGATTCCAGAATATATGATCAAAAACAAACTGATGATCGCTAATCCTGCGGTAACATTCAGATCTTTCGTTGGCGGTTTCGCTCTGAAAAATCCCGAAATATTTGCACACGCAAGATAGATCAGAATTGTTCCAAGAAACGGTATGTAACGTTTCCCTTTTTTGCCGACCAGACCACCGATGAAGTTATAGATGAAACCGACTAAGGCTTCCACATAAACCTGCGGTCCTTCTGGTATGACTTTCAGGTTCCGTACGAATATGATGCAGAGCAACACTACGATCGCCATGATCACCCATGTTGTTACGGCTGACTGCGGTACTGGAATACCTCCGCCGATGGGGATCGTAAAGCTTGTCTTAAGTGAGAGCTCTTCCATCAGATAATCTCCCAATGAACCCATTTTCTCCTCACCTTCTTTAATTTTAATTTTTTGCAGAGATTCAAGGGTTTAATTCCTGCAAAAGTAAAAGAGTGTCTACGATATATCTTGTAAACACCCTTGTTCTGGAAGTTATTTTATTCCTCAAATTTTTATTTGTCAATTCTTTTTCCGTTAAGATTGTGTTTGTTTTTTGTTTAATACTTACAAAGAACCACTTCTAAATTTAGTAAAAAGCACCAAAACATAAGGGTTTTCAGTGTATACAAATGAACATTGGTCAGTTTTTTCGTGTTAAGATCTGATAATTTTTTTCTGCTTCTTAACTGAATCTTAACTGTTTTTTATCATCTTCAAAGTGATTTTGTATACAAAAAAAGACATGCAAACTGTTGATCACTTCTAAAAAACTGTCTGCATATCTTATTTATTCATATGGCTTATATCTTATTTTTATATAACTTTGATTTTCTCTTCTAGTCTTCGATCATATTGATACGACGAATGTGTCTCTCATCATTTGAGAATTCTGTCTCAAGGAATGTATCAACGATATCAAGTGCTAAACCTTCTCCAACAACACGTGCTCCCATTGCAAGAATGTTTGCATCATTATGTTCTCTTGTTGCGTGTGCGCTGAATGTGTCACTGCAAAGTGCTGCACGGATTCCCTTAATCTTATTCGCTGTAATAGAGATTCCGATTCCTGTTCCACAGATTAAGATTCCTTGTTTTACTTCTCCGTCTTTGACTGCATTCGCTACTGCTTTTGCATAAACTGGATAATCACAGGATTCTTCTGAATAGCATCCATAATCTTTCACTGCATATCCTTTTTCTTCCAGATGTTTGATAACTGCCTGTTTTAATGCATATCCACCGTGATCACTACCAATACCTATCATTTTGTTTCCTCCTAGTCTTTCTTGCCATATTTTCTTAACTAAACGGGCAATCTGTTCAAAACAGCGCTCGTAGTCGTCATCTTCCATGCCGTATGGGTCAATGATCGCACCTTCCACTCTGGCATATTCGTTCAATGTCGCGATCTCTTTGTATCCATGATATTCTTCTAAAATCTTATCTTTCTGCTCTTCTGTCATGGTTAAGATCAGATCGCTTTCTTCTACTTCTTCCTGCGTAAGCTGCGCCGACCGAAAATCAAGACTTTCAATCCCGCATGTCTTTATTACCATGTCTGCTGCTTTGACATGGACAGGTTCTGGAAATAATACGACCAGCCCTCTTGAGATCACTTCAATATTCTTCTGATCTGCATCCAAAAGATACTGGCGAAGGATCGACTCTGCAATAAAGCTTCGGCACGTATTATTCGTACTCACCATTATTATCTTCTTCAAAATATTCTCCTTTTTAAATACGGAGGATTTCATGTCCTGCTGCTTTTACCATACGGTTCATGATCGCCTCACTTAAGGGTTCACCTTCAAATCCTTCGGAATAGATCATATCAACATCCTTATGGTCAAATTCTCTTAATACATCATATAAATGTGCTGTTACTGTCTCGAGATGTGCTCTCTGTCCTACAGAAACAACTTCATCTGCCTGATAGAGGTCTTTTGTCTCATCCGATGCAATGATTCCTATCTTCTTACCCTGTTCCTTTTGTTCTTTCGCAAGCTGATTGATATGATCAACGACTTTCTCCTGATCATCGCCTAATACAAGCACCATCTCCGCCTTTGGTGCATAGTGTTTGTACTTCATTCCAGGTGCTCTTGGAATTCCGTGATCGCTTGCTTTTAAAGATGTATTCATCAATACTTCACACCCAAGAAATTCTTCCATGGACTCCTTTGTGATCCATCCTGGTCTTAGGATCACTGGAACTGTTTCTGTAAAATCAATGATCGTTGATTCTACACCTACCATAACAGCTCCCCCATCTAAGATCATCGGAATCTTTCCATGAAGATCTTCCATGACATGTTCTGCTTTTGTCGGACTTGGACGCCCAGATGTATTCGCACTTGGTGCTGCGATCGGCACTCCTGATCTTCTGATCAGCTCTAATGCAACTGGATGATCCGGCATACGGATCGCTACTGTATCAAGTCCGCCTGTCACACAATCTGGTACCTGATCCGCTTTCTGCAAGATTACCGTCATAGGTCCCGGCCAGAAATGTTCCATCGCACGTCTTGCATTGTCTGGAATCTCTTTGACCAGAGATTCTACCATCTGCATATCACATACGTGAAGGATCAATGGATTATCAGAAGGTCTTCCCTTCGCTGCATAGATCTTCTTTGCCGCATCAGGAAGTAATCCATTCCCTCCAAGACCATAGACTGTCTCTGTTGGAAATGCAACAAGTTCGCCTGCTTTGATCAGCTCTCCTGCTTCTTCCATGTCCTTTTTGCAATCTTCCATATTATTAATTTTTACAAGTCTTGTTTCCATATTAAACTCTCCTGACTTTTAATCTTTCTTCAATGATTAAATGTAGTCATTTGGATTTATTATAACATTAAATATGAAAAAAATAAAGTATTGCACCATTGAGACTTCGCAATTTATACTTTTGATACTTACATCATATAATAGAAAGAAAAAGGATGTTCTTCCTATGAATCAACAACATCGTTTCATCTTCTGGGGTGTTCTTCTGATCGTCGTTTTATTATCTGTTTCTTCTATTACATTCCCTATCTTTGTTGCACAGACTGTCAAGAATCAAAATGTGATCTGTATCGATGCCGGACATGGCGGTTCTGATCCTGGGAAGGTTGGAAATTCGAATATTTTAGAAAAGGATATCAATCTTTCTCTTGCATTAAAGCTTCAAAAACTTCTGGAAAAGAAAAATTATAAAGTATATATGACAAGAAATGGGGACTATAATCTTGCGGATTCGAAAGAAAATGAGAAACGAAGTGATCTATCCAATCGAAAGCAGCTCATTTTTGAGAATGATCCTATGGCAGTGATCAGCATTCATCAGAATAGTTATCCAAGCAGTGATGTCCATGGAGCTCAGGTTTTCTATCCGCAAGGGTCTGAGAAATCAAAGCAGTTAGCGGATCATATCCAGTCTGCTTTGATCAAGGGGCTTGATCCGAACAATCACAGGGAAGCAAAGGCAAATGCTGAGTATTATCTGTTTCGGGATAATCCTTATCCGATCGTGATCGTGGAGTGTGGTTTTTTATCTAATCCTGAGGAATTGAAAGCTCTTCAGGATGATGGGTATCAGAAAAAAGCTGTTCAATGTATCTTAGATGGCATTGAAAGCTATCTAGCAGATATATAGTGATGAGAGTGTCAATAAGTATAAATTGCTTATTTGTGCAAGCACAAACGCAATTTATACTTTTGACACTTACATCATATAGTTATGAAAAGCCATTGCGGTTATATCAACCACAATGGCTTTTCATTAATTTTATATCTTTTTCCCGCAGTACGGACAATAGTCTGGTGAGAATCCTCTTAAATTCAATAATCCTCTACAGTAAGGACATCTCATAAAACAAATTGCAATAATATTTCCAAAAATAACAATTATTATTCCAATAGCGATTACAATTTTTTGCATCTTCTCATCTGGTAACAAAGCACCTAATACTACGATAACAGAAGCTAACAACCAACAAATCCAATAAATTTTTCTAACTTTTCGATGATCCATAATATTTTTCCTTTATTTTATATTTTACAAAATCACTTGAATTAATATTATATCATATTCCAGATGGACTAGGTGGATTGGATAATTTAATTGTCCCTACTTTTTTTCCTTCAACCCCTGTAATATTAACTTTTGATATTCCTATTGCTTTATATGTACCACCATTTTTATATGCTTCAAATGCTTTTTGGGTACTATTATAATTTTGGGGTGTTACTGTTTTATTATAACTTTTTTGAAGTACTTTAGCTATCGCTTTTTTACCTTTTACTTTTAAAGTTGGTACACTAACCCCTACTGCTACTGATGCCTTAGAATATTGTCCCTTTAAATTCCAAGCCCCAGAAATGGTAGGGCTCTGAAAATATACAAAAACACACGTTTCTGCTGCAGCCCACGTATATGATCCTTTAATATCACTTACTACCGACGTTTTGCATGATGCCATTGCTGGCATAATTGATTGGTTCATTATAATTGCTCTTATACTCCAATAACAAAAAATTTTTTTATACTTTTTTTCAAAAAATCATCTCCCTACTCTTATTGTTTCAACAGTTTATATTTCATACGCTCAAGTTATCATACCTAAACAAATAGTTCAATCTTTTTTACATCCATTTAACTATACTTTTACATTATATTAACTTAATCTAACATAAAATTCACAATCATATAATTTATTCAAAAACTGTTTCTCCTAATTCAGTAAAACGTATTATATATTATTATCAGAATATAATAATAATGAGCTGGGAAATTAATCTCCCAGCTCTGCCATACTCTTTGCATATTATTCTTTGATTTTCTGATATTCTATGGCGTAGATCTCTCCTTCCTGATCGTTGACATACTCTTTCATGTAAGAATCATCTTCGTTGAGTATTAGATTTAGATGTTCCAGATTCGCATCACTTATTGTAATGCCGTCCACACGGATCGCCAGTCCTTGTGACAGATAATAAGATAATTCATCATGACTCGTCATACGTACCCTCCAATCTTATTAAGCAGATGTTTCTTGTTACTTTCTTAATCTCATACAATGAAAGTTTCTTCCTTACATCGTCAGTGTTTCTTGTGGTATATAAAAATTCCGCACTGTTTCCAAATGTAAGTCTTGTCGCGACATAATGTAATTATATACATAATTGGAAATTATTTCAAGCTATTTATGGATAAAATTGTAAATTTCTTGAAAAAGCTTTACACACTGCAAAAGTAATACTATAATAACATCAAAGTAGTAAAGGAGTGATGATTATGAAAATAGAACGTATCAGTGATAATCAAATCCGATGTACTTTAAATAAAGAAGACTTAGAAGGAAAGGAAACTCTGTTAAGTGAACTTGCCTTTGGTTCTGAGAAGGCAAAAGGTCTGTTCCGGGAATTAATGAACAAGGCTGCTACTGAACTTGGTTTTGAGACGAATGAGGATAATCCTTTGATGGTAGAAGCAATTCCTGTATCCAAAGAATGTCTGATCCTTGTGATCACAAGAGTGGATAACCCGGAGGATTTCCGTGAACATTATAAAAAACTGCCGAAAAGTCTATTGGCTGGACAGCTCGCGGGAGCTGATGAAGACATTTTATCTAATCTTCCAGATCTGCTTTCAGACTTTGGAAAATCCGCATTTT
Organism: uncultured bacterium; assembly: GCA_905215045.1. The sequence goes on from CAJMOO010000081.1 coordinate 6,070, forward strand.
CAGCAGATTCAGGAAATGATATGAAACGTGTACTCGCCGATGACGGAGTTGGCATCTTTGCTTTTACTTCTCTCGATGACGTTGCATTTGCTTCAAAGTTACTGAACAAGTACAGCCTGTCCAGTACTTTATATAAAGATTCTGAAAACCAGTGCTACTATCTTTCATTGACGGATCTTGACGATTCGCCGAACAGCACGGTCATGGATGAGATTCATCAGCTTTTATCAGAATATTGCAAACGTCTGCCAAACACATATGCAACGAAAGCTTTATTTAATGAACATCTGACGACGATTATTGAAAAACAGGCCGTTGAAGAAATGGCTGCTTATTAAAACAAACGAAAAGGAATCCCCGAATATTTTGTGTTCAGGAATTCCTTTTTCTATTTTATATATACATGGCTTCTTATTGGATTTATTTTGCTGTTTTATAAATTTCTACTAAGTCCTTTGCTGACAATTTTTTAAATGCACCTAACTGCTGTGTGTCATGATTCGTTGCTTTCATTGCCATATCTTTTATCTGCTCGTCGGTTGGATCGATTCCAAGTTCTTTCATGTTTGTTGGCATCTCGATCATTCTATAAAACTCTTCGACTGCTTCAATACCTTTTAATGCTGTTGATTTTACATCATCGCTTTCTTCTACTCCCATAACATCGACTGCAAACTGTGCAAATCGTTCTGGTTTCTCGTCCATAACATATCTTGCCCAGCTTCCCCATACAGCTGCAAGCCCTGCTCCATGAGCCACATCAAACATTCCACCAAGCTCATGTTCAATCAGATGCGTTGCCCAGTCACCTCCGCAAGTTCCGCAGCCTGTCAAACCATTATGTGACAGAGACCCACACCACATGATCTCTGCTCTTGCTTCATAATTCTCAGGATCCTTCTTTAAGATCTTTGCATATTTCATGACATTTTTCATAACGTCCTGAGCGATCTTGTCTGTGATCTCCATTGTATCTTCTAATACAAAATAACGTTCCATTGTATGCATCATGATATCTGCACATCCGCACTGTGTCTGATAGTCTGGCAAGGTATATGTGATCTCCGGATTCATGATCGCAAATTTAGGTCTGGCAAGATCTGTATCCAGTGCTTTCTTATACCATCCTTCTTCATTGGTGATAACGCAAGAATTACTCATTTCACTTCCTGCTGCTGCGATCGTTAAGACGCTTCCTAGTGGATAACATGCTTTTGGTCTTGCCTTTCCTGTAAACAGATCCCATACATCAACCTCTGGATTTCCAAGTCCATACGCAATCGCTTTACAGGAATCGATAACACTTCCTCCTCCAACTGCAAGAATGAAATCTACTCCTTCTTTCTTGCATAATTCGATTCCTTCATATACTTTTGAAAGATGTGGATTTGGAACTACACCTCCAAGTGTTACATAATCAATGTCAAAATCCTTTAATGCTTCGCAGACTCTGTCCAACAGTCCAGACTTTTTAGCACTTTGTCCACCATAATGTACCAGAACTTTCTTACACCCTTCTTCCTTTACCAACGGACCAACTTTCAATTCCGCATCTTTGCCAAATACAACCTTGGTCGGTGTAAAATATTGAAAATTTAACATAACATACCTCCTAAAAAAACAGTACACTATAATATCTCTATTACAATGTACTGTTTTATCTTTATAAATCACATGCTAAGAATTATAAACTTTTTGCAAATGCCTGCATGATCAGCGATGCAACTTTGGCTCCAGGATCTTCCAGACTTCTGGATGCTTCTCCTCTTGTTGCAGCACGTCCATGAACTGCTAACATTGTTGTAGTAGCTTTGAATCCTTCTTCTGCTGCATCAGCGG
>CAJMOO010000082.1 GCA_905215045.1 uncultured bacterium
AACATCCAGTTACAAAGGGTAATTTAAAGAGAATTAAGAAATCAGAAGAACATCTTGATGATGTGATAGATGATTTAATGAAAAAAGCCATCGATTCTACAGAAATCATTCATGTAAAATAAATGGCTTAAGCTCGGTGAGTATGTTATCTGTCTCGTCAGAATCGATCGTAAGCGTTAAAGGCTTTGAAAGATTGAGACTAAGCATACTCATCAGTGATTTCGCATCCACGGCATAGTCATTGGCAACGATCTCAAACGTGCCAGAATGCTTGTCCAGGATGTCGACAAATGAGTATAGATCTTTGATGGAATTTAGTTTGATCAATGTATCATACATGGGATAATACTCCTTCCAATTAACAAGGATAGTGTACTCGCATTTGCCGAAAAAGTCAACTAAGAAAGGAATCGTATGAATTTACAGGGAAAAAGGGCGGCCATCGTAACACTTGGCTGCAAAGTAAATCAATATGAAACGGATGCCATGTACGGAATGCTCAAGCAAGCAGGAGTTATTATGGTCGATCCCAAAGAAGCAGCGGATATTTACATTGTAAATACATGTTCTGTAACGAATATGGCAGAACGTAAGTCAAGACAGATGCTTCATCGTGCAAAAAAGAAGAATCCGGACGTTGTAGTAGTAGCAGTTGGATGCTACGCCCAGGTTGGAAAAGAAGAATTATCAAATGACAGTAATATCGATCTGATCATTGGGAATAATAAAAAGAAAGAACTGATCCATATCTTAGAGGAACATATGGGTGAGAAAGAAGCAGTGGAAGAATCCATAGAAGTGATCGATATCGCTCATGATCAGGAATATGAATCATTGCATATTGAACAGTTAAAAGAACATACGAGAGCATATATCAAAGTACAGGATGGATGTAATCAGTTTTGTTCATACTGCATCATTCCTTATGCAAGAGGAAGGGTCAGAAGCCGTAAGATGGAAGATGTCTTAGAAGAGATCAGAAATCTGACAAAACACGGATGTCAGGAATTTGTTATCACAGGAATTCATGTAACTTCCTATGGAAAAGATCTTGGTGATATTACATTGATCGATCTTTTGGAAGAAATAGCAAAGATCCCAGAGGTAAAAAGAATCCGTCTTGGATCATTAGAACCAGGCTTTATCACAAAAGATACACTGGATCGTCTGGCTAAGATTGGAAGCTTTTGTCCACATTTCCATTTGTCCTTACAAAGCGGATGTGATACAGTATTAAAGAGAATGAACCGTAAATATACAACACAGGATATCAGAGAAAAATGCAAAGCGATCAGAGAACATTTTGAATATCCTGCATTGACAACAGATATCATTGTTGGTTTTCCGGGAGAGACAGATGAGGAATTTGAACAGACAAGACAATTCCTGGAAGAGATCAATCTTTACGAGATGCATGTCTTTAAATATTCTATCCGTAAAGGAACAAGGGCAGCAGATATGAAGCCGCAGATCGATGATCAGATCAAGGCAAAACGAAGCAATGTCTTATTAGAGATGTCAAAACGACATCAGAAGGAATTCGAAACAAAACAATTAGGAATGGTCAAAGAAGTGCTGGTAGAAGAAAAAATGCATGGAAAAGACCACTATTATACGGGGCATACAAAAGAGTATATAAAAGCAGCACTATACAGCGAAGAACCATTGGAAAATAAGATCGTAAAGGTAAAATTATTACAGGTTCTTGACGATGGATATGTGCTTGCAGAGTGTTAAGCGGATGTGAAATTTTATGATTTCCATTGCTATTTCATACAATTTATATTAAAATGATAAATAAATGAAAGGGACGTGATAATTATGGATAATAATCGAACACAACATTTTTCGGTTGTAAAAGAAGAACTGGATATACACATGATCTTAGAGCGTGTATACGAAGCGCTGCAGGAGAAAGGATATAACCCTGTCAATCAGATGGTAGGATATATTATGTCCGGAGATCCAACATACATTACCAGTCACAACAATGCAAGAAGCATCATCAATAAAGTGGAACGTGATGACCTGATCGAGGCATTACTTGAGAACTATATTGAGACAAGATTAAAGTAGAGACCGTGATATTATGAGAAGAATATTAGGGTTAGATTACGGAACAAAGACGGTCGGAGTTGCAGTAAGCGATGAACTTCGCATTACAGCACAGCCATTGGAGACGATCACAAGAAAAGATGCGAATAAGTTAAGAAAGACATACGCAAGAATTGAAGAACTTGTGAAAGAATACGATGCAGAGAAGATCGTTTTAGGACTTCCAAAGAATATGAATAATACAGTAGGCGAGCGCGGAGAAGATACTTTATCTTTCCGCGATGCCTTAGTGCGTCGTACAGGATTAGAAGTAATCTTATGGGACGAGAGGTTAACAACCGTCGCATCAGAGAAAGTACTGATGGAAAGCGGCGTAAGACGCGAAAACAGAAAGAAAGTGATCGATCAGATCGCTGCGTCTATGATTTTACAGGGATATTTAGACTCCCTATAGGAGGAACAGACAATGAGCAAGAAAGACAGCAAGATTCTTTTTCTGGATGATGATGGTGCAGAAATCGAATTTAGTGTCATCGAACAGACAACGATCGCAGGCCAGACCTATCTTTTAGTGGAAGACTGCGAAGCATCCAGTGAAGATGAGAGCGTTGTACTGATCATGAAAGAAGTGCAGTTAGAGGATGATTATGTATCCTATGAGATCGTAGAGGACGACAAAGAACTGGATATGATCTCAGATATTTTTAATGCATTACTAGATGGACTTGAAGTGAGTTTATAATATATATAAGAGTGTTTAAAACAACAGATTGTCAGACTTACAAAGATATGGAGGAAGAAAGTTGAAGGACAATCAGGCAAGACAGCAGGCAAAACCAAAACGAACAAATTATTCAAATGATAATAACAAGAAAACATACAACAGGAATAATTATCAGACGCGTGGAAGAAGACAGATGCCGCGCAGAAAGCCTAGCTCAGTAAAGATCATTCCACTTGGCGGACTTGGCCAGATCGGAATGAACATCACAGCATTTGAATGCAATAACCAGATTTTGATCGTGGACTGTGGACTTGCGTTCCCAGATGAAGATATGTTAGGAATTGATTTAGTCATTCCGGATATCACATATTTAAAGGATAATGCAAGCAAGATTCGTGGACTGGTTATTACTCATGGTCATGAAGACCATATTGGAGCAATTCCTTATTTTGAGAAGGAATTGAATGTACCGATCTATGCTACAAAACTTACAATGGCATTGATCGAGAACAAATTAAAAGAACACGGTATTTTAAATAACGTGGAACGCCATGTTGTAACACATGGAGACAAAGTAAAACTTGGAATCTTCGGTGTAGAATTTATTAAGACAAATCACAGTATCGCAGATGCAGCAGCACTTGCGATCACAACACCAGCCGGTGTGATCGTGCATACCGGAGACTTTAAGATCGACCATACGCCATTATTTGGAGAAGCGATCGATCTGGCAAGATTTGCAGAACTCGGAAGCAAAGGAGTTCTGGCACTGATGGCAGACAGCACGAACGTAGAACGACAAGGCTATACACCATCAGAGAAGAATGTAGGAAAACGTCTGGATAGTCTGTTCGCAGAACATTTAAAAGGACGTATGATCATTGCAACATTTGCATCGAACGTGGATCGTGTACAGCATATCATCAATTCCGCACATAAGTACGGAAGAAAAGTTGCAGTGGAAGGGCGAAGCATGGTAAATATCATCGCAACAGCGTCCGAACTTGGATATATCAAGATTCCAAAGAACACATTAATTGAAACTGATCAGATTAAGAATTATCCTGACGATCAGATTGTTTTAATCACAACAGGAAGCCAGGGAGAGACAATGGCAGCATTATCCCGTATGGCAAACTCAACTCACAGAAAAGTATCAATCGTACCAAGCGATACGATCATATTCAGCTCAAGCCCAATTCCTGGAAATGAGAAGAATATTTCAAAGATCATGAATGAACTGGCATTAAAAGGTGCCCAGATCGTATTTGAAGATACACATGTTTCCGGCCATGCATGCCGTGAAGAATTAAGACTGATTTATGCACTGACAAAACCTAAATACGCAATCCCTGTTCATGGAGAATACCGCCATTTGATGCGTCACCGTGAACTTGCTATTGAGATGGGAATTCCAAAAGAAAATGCATTTGTACTGGCAGAGGGAGATGTTCTGGAACTCAACAAGAGACAAGGAAAGATTACAGGAAAAGTTCAGGCTGGAGGAATCTTAGTTGACGGACTTGGAGTTGGAGATGTTGGTAACATCGTGTTAAATGACCGTAAGATGTTATCCCAGAACGGACTGATCATTGCAACAGTTACCTTGCAGAAGCATGGCAATATGATTCTGGCAGGTCCAGACATCGTATCCCGCGGTTTTGTATACGTCAGAGAATCAGAATCTTTGATGGAAGGTGCAAGAGAAGTTGCAAGAGATGCAGTCGAAGAATGCTTAGAACGTAATATTACGGACTGGGCAAGAATCAAGACAAAGATCAAAGATGAGCTAAGCAACTACATTTGGAAGAAGACAAAGCGTAATCCGATGATCCTGCCAATTATTACAGAGGTTTAAGATGAGTCTTTCAAAAGAAAAGAAATTCTTTGAATCAGAAGGATGGCAGCTGTTTTTTAAGACATTAGGCAGAGCATTTTTAATCTGTGCGGTCTTCTGTATATTTTATGGAGCATATTTTGTGGCAGAACAGACATTTTCCAATCAGCCATACAATGCACAAAGCCATAAGAAAGTAACGATTGTCGTTACAGAGAATGAATCAGAAGAGAAGGTTGCTGAAACACTTGTTTCAAAGAAACTGATTTATGGAAAGGCAAGATTTGTGATCCGCAAATATTTTTCAAAATACAAGAAGAATTCATTTATTCCAGGAAGATATGAATTTACACAGTCACAGGGAATGGATGATATCATGGGTATTTTGTGCGGAGATCATGTATCAGAGGAGATCATACAATGATAGTGGATTTAAATATCACAGAATATATCCGCTCATTGATGAAAGAAGAGAAGAACGATTTAAGCAAGATCGAAGCAGAGGCCAGAGTCAATCACGTTCCGATCGTCAAACCAGAGACGAAGGAACTTTTAAGGACTCTGGTTCTTTTAAAGAAACCGATGAAGATCCTGGAAGTTGGAGCTGCGGTCGGATTTTCTTCTCTTTATATGAACCGCTATCAGCCAGAGGGCGGAACGATCATCACGATTGAGCGAAATGAAAAACGAATCAAAAAAGCAAAGGAAAATATTGAAAATCAAGGAAAAGAAGATGTTATCACTTTATTAGAGGGTGATGCAATTGAGATATTAAAAGAACTTGATGGAAGTTTTGACCTTATTTTTGTGGATGCAGCCAAGGGGCAGTATATTCATTTTCTTGAAGATGTGTTAAGATTATTAGCACCAGAAGGTGTGTTAGTCTCAGATAATGTACTTCAGGATGGGGATGTGGCAAAATCCCGTTATGCGATCGAACGAAGGGACCGTACGATCCACAAGCGAATGAGAGATTATTTATATACGATCAAGAATCACCCACAGTTAGAGACGACGATCCTTCCAGTAGGTGATGGTGTAGCAATCAGTATCAAGACAGGAGAAAATAACGAATGAGAGACGTTGAATTATTAATTCCAGCAAGTAATTTAGAAGTATTAAAAGTTGCTGTATTATATGGTGCAGACGCTGTTTATATCGGTGGAGAGATGTATGGACTTCGTGCGAAAGCGAAGAACTTCTCTATGGAAGATGTCAAAGCCGGAATCGAATTTGCACATAAACACGGAGTGAAAGTTTATATCACAGCCAATATCGTAGCACATAACGAAGATTTAGAAGGAATCCGTAAATATTTCGAAGAATTAAAAGAGATCAAACCAGATGCACTGATCATCTCTGATCCAGGTGTCTTTATGATCGCAAAAGAAGTTTGTCCAGAGATTGACCGTCATATCAGTACACAGGCAAACAGCACAAACTATGCGACATATAAATTCTGGTATGATCAGGGAGCAAGCCGTGTCGTATCCGCAAGAGAATTATCTTTAGAGGAGATCAAAGACATCCGCGCGCATATCCCGGATGATATGGAAATCGAATCATTTATCCATGGAGCAATGTGTATTTCCCATTCAGGAAGATGCCTGTTAAGCAACTACTTCACAGGAAGAAATGCAAACAGCGGAGAATGTACACATCCTTGCAGATGGAAATACTCTGTCATGGAACAGACAAGACCAGGAGAATATATGCCTGTGTATGAAAATGAACGCGGAACATATATCTTCAACTCCAAAGACTTAAATATGATCGAATATATCGACCAGATCTTAGATGCTGGAATTGACAGCTTAAAGATCGAAGGACGTATGAAGACAGCTCTGTATGTTGCAACCGTTGCAAGAACATACAGAAAAGCAATCGATGACTGCAAAGAATCCGTAGAGAAATACAAAGCAAATATGGATTACTACAAAGAAGAGATTGCAAAATGTACCTACCGTCAGTTTACAACAGGATTTTATTTTGGAAAGACAGACGAGACATCCCAGATCTATGACAGCAATACTTATATCAAGAATTGCACATATATCGGAATCGTTCAGGGACATAATGATAAAGGTTATGCACTCTTAGAGCAGAAGAATAAATTCTCTGTAGGAGAGACGATCGAAGTTATGATTCCAGATGGAACAAATAAAGAAGTTGTCGTAAGAGCGATCGAAGACGAAGATGGAAGACCTATGGAATCCGCACCACATCCAAAACAGATGGTATATGTTGATTTTGGAGAAGAGATCAAAGATGGATATCTTTTACGCAGACAAGAAGTAGTAGAAGAAGAAAATTAAGATCAATTGACAAAGATTTTAGAATAAAGATGGAAAAGCACTTTTCGAAGCCACTTATCATATTATGATAAAAAGGCTTAGAAGGGTGCTTTTCTTTTGCAAGAGTTTTTACAACCTTTATCACCACAGGAAGAACGACATTATCTGATCCTAAGCCGCAAGGGAGATATCAATGCGAGAAATTTGTTAGTGGAACACAACCTTCGTTTGGTTGCACATATCGTAAAGAAATATCATAATCTGGACAGGGAAAAAGAAGATATGATCTCGATCGGTGTGATCGGGCTGATCAAAGCGATCAATACGTATGATATCAGCAAAGGCCACCGGCTTGTCACGTATGCTGCAAGATGCATTGAAAATGAATTATTGATGATGCTTCGTCAGGAGAAAAAAACAGCAAAAAATATCTCTTTATATGAACCGATCGGGGTTGATAAAGAGGGGAATGAAATTCATCTCCTCGATATCCTTGGATTTGAAGAAGCCGATCTGATTCAAAAGATCGATCAGAAAGAAACGATTCAGAAGATCTATAAGGAATTAGGAAAAATGGAGATGAACAAAGAGAAAAAAACACTGATCATGCGCTATGGACTTTACGGGAGAGAACCAATGACCCAGAAAGAAGTGGCAAAGGAGCTTAACATTTCAAGATCCTATGTCAGCCGGATTGAAAAACGAGCGATTATGTTAATGAAAAGTAAAATAAGAACATAAAAAAGGTCCTATTGTAAAATCATAAATCTGCTATAATAAAACCATAAACATATGAACACCCATTTAAATAATGAAAACTCAGAGGGAAACACAGATGTATGCACTACATCTGTGCTTTTCCTGTTGTTGTTAGGTTTTAAGCATGTTCAGCACAGTGGAGTTTCTCAGAAGAGAAACGGAACTTTGATGAACAAATAA
>CAJMOO010000083.1 GCA_905215045.1 uncultured bacterium
CATGCATGCCACTCATTTCTTGGTTTTTTGTACTGTACATTATTATATACGGAATAATCCATTAGAAAGTTTTAATAATTAGGAAATTTCTTATGAAATAAATAAAATCGCTGCGCTATAGTCTTTATTAGACCATCGCACAGCGATTTTGTTCATTTCCGCATTTTTTTATTGGGCATTTTGGCATGTTTCCGCATTTTTTATTTCTTTATTTTTCCCTATTTCCGCATTTTTTATCCAGGTTGTCATACAAATAATTTTATGATTTTAATGTGCTGCTATCATCTCACTAATTTCCAGAATCTTCTTCGTATCCTCCAAACAATGTTTCTCACTCTGTACCTTTCCATTTTCCACATCTTCCATAAAATTCTGTATCTGCATTGTCATATCATTTCCTTTAAATGGATAACTTTTCGTCTCTGTTGTACCGTCATTCCAATGGATTATATAATCAATGATCCTGTTATAATTTGGAATCATGATTTCTCCCTTGGTTCCGACGATTTTTGCATATCTTTCCATCTCACGGTCAATGGCGCCTTCTGCTGTTGCGATGCATCCATCTTTAAAATAAATCTTTGATCTAAAATAATAATTGATACCTTCGATATCTTTTCTCTCAGTTTCTATCTTATCAATTTCTTCTTCATGGATTCCTAAAATAAATCCAAGAATATAGCTTCCAATATCATTCAATGCCCCACCTTGTTCTTTATCAAATAAAAATGATGTCTTAGGCAATCCTAATGAATCTGAGCAGAAATTTGCATAAATTGTTTGGATGTTTCCAATTTTCTTCAGATCTTCTTTTAGATGATCATACCCTGTGTTAAATTTTGTTTTTAATGCTTCCGTACATAATGTATTTGTTTTCTTTACTTTTTCCTGAATCTCATATACATCAGTGGATGTTAACACTAACGGCTTCTCACTTAATACTGGGATATGGTGTTCCAATGATCTTAAAATCCATTCTTTATGAAATTTATGTGTGAGTGCGATATAAACTGCATCTACCTGCGGATCATTTAACAGTTCTTCATAATCTTTATATACTTTGACTTCTGGATGCTCCTTTATGTATGGATCATCCATGGAAACTGAACGTGAGCTGATCGCATAAATCTTTCCTTCATCTGTTGCCTCGATTGCCTGTACAAACTTTCTGGCAATTTTGCCAAATCCTATAATTCCAAAATTCATATCATTTTCCTCTCGTGATGTGTAATTTTATTTCTGGAAATCAATTCTTTCTTCAGTTATAATTATAATGTAAGTGGCGTAAAACACAACAGGAAAGGAGACTTCAATCATGCAATTACCAATTTCGCTCGGCAATCAAGGTTTTGCTTCTCTTCGTGAAAACCATTGTTTTTATATTGACAAAACTGATTTTATCAGAGAGTGGTGGGAAGAACAGGATGTTGTAACCTTGATCACTCGTCCTCGCCGTTTTGGAAAAACATTAAATTTAAATATGATGGAATGCTTCTTTTCTACTCAATACAAAGACCGCTCGGATCTATTTGATAGCCTTTCTATCTGGAATAATCAGAAATATCAGAAATTGCAAGGAACTTATCCTGTAATCTCACTTAGTTTTGCAAATATTAAAGGCCGTACTTTTGAAGAAACGAAACGTGGAATCTTACAGATTCTTGTAAAATTATTCAGCATTCATTCTTATATCAAAGATGATAAAATCCTGAATTCTGAAGATTGGGAATTTATAAATTCTGTAAATATGGATATGCCTGATGATGTTGCGAGTCTGACTTTGATGTACCTGTCTGATTACCTCAGCCGTTTTTATCAAAAGAAAGTTCTAATCTTTTTAGATGAATACGACACTCCTTTACAAGAAGCTTATATTCATGGTTATTGGGATGAGCTGACAGGGTTCTTACGCAGTTTATTAAATGCTTCATTTAAAACGAATCCATACCTTGAACGTGGATTAATGACTGGAATCACCAGGATCAGCAAAGAATCTATCTTTTCTGATCTTAATAATCTCTCCATCATTACAACCACCTCCGAAAAATACAGCCAGCAATTTGGATTCACTGAAAATGAAGTGTTTAAAGCTTTAAAAAGTTATCATTTATCTGACAAAGAATCTCTTGTAAAGTCATGGTATGATGGGTTTACTTTTGGATCACAGAAAGATATTTATAATCCATGGTCTATTACTTGTTTCTTAAAAGAGAAGCTGTTGAAACCTTATTGGGTTCATTCAAGTTCTAATGCTCTGATCAGTAAATTATTGCAGATAAGCAATCCTGAAACCAAAATGATCATGGAAGATATTTTAAATGGTGGATGCTTAAAAACTGAAATTGATGAAGAAATTATTTTTGATCAGTTAGAGAAAAAACGCGGTGCTATCTGGAGTTTGTTACTTGCCAGCGGTTATTTAAAAGTGTCTGATCGTTCCTTTGATGAAAAAAGAGGTCGCTTTGTCTATTCACTGGAACTTACAAATAAAGAAGTAAAATTAATGTTTGAAGATATGATCCGAGACTGGTTTTCTGAAGATTCTACTCCTTATAATGATTTCTTAAAAGCTTTTTTATGCCAAGATATCGATTATATGAACGATTACATGAACCAGGTTGCCGCTTCCACATTCAGCTCTTTTGATACTGGAAAGCAAGCCTCTTCCTCATCCCAGCCAGAACGATTTTATCACGGATTTGTTCTTGGATTGATCGTTGAACTTTCTGATACTTATAAGATAACCTCCAATCGTGAAAGTGGATTTGGACGATATGATGTAATGTTAGAACCTTTTGATATATCTAAAACTGCTTATATTCTGGAATTTAAGGTGCATAATCCACGGACGGAAGATTCTTTGGAGGATACTGTATCTAAGGCTTTATTGCAAATTGATGAGAAAAATTATGATGCTGAATTGATTGCTGATGGATTTAGGAAAGAACAGATTTGTCATTTTGGATTTGCATTTGAAGGGAAACATGTTTTAATTGGATAAACGTTGATCAATGAAAAAAGATACCAAACTAGTAGTGAATCATTTGGTATCTTTTTTCGCGTTATAACATTTTGGTGATCTCGGAGAGATCTTCTAAGATCACATTCGGTTTTACATCGCTTGTTGTTACATCTTCTCTTGTACTCTCTCCACTTAGCACTAAGATTGATGTCACATCACTTTGATCTGCAACTGCGATGTCGGTATACAGCCGGTCCCCTACAATAGCGATCTCGTCCGGTTCGTATCCCGTTTCCTGGATGATATAGTCCAGTGTATGTTTCGACGGTTTTCCAAAGAATTCTGGAAATCTTCCCGTTGAAGCCTCTATAAGTTTTGCTATTGATCCACAGTCTGGAATAAATGCTCCGCCTTCCATTGGGCAGTTCCAGTCTGGATTGATTCCAAAATATATACAGCCATTCCGAATATAATGACATGCTTTGGAAAGCTTTTCATAAGTTAAAGTGGTATCAAATCCCAGGACTACGATATCTGGATCTTCTTCTGTCAGATTCATATCAAAATATTGAAATTCCTGGATCAGAGATGTTGTCCCTACTACATAAATGCTCTTTCCATCATAATGTTCTTTAAGATATTTGATGATCACATGACTTGAGATCATCATCTGATCTTTCTTGATTGGTATCCCAAGCTTCCCAAGTTTCTCAATATAAGCCCGCTGGCTTTTTGATGAATTATTGGTAAAGAAGTAATATTCCCTTCCGGTCTCCTCAACTTTCTTTAAAAAGTCTTTGGTAAATGGGAATAGTTCATTCCCAAGATAAATCGTTCCATCCATATCAAGAATAAAACATTTGATTTTTTCAAACATATGATTCCCCTGCAAATCCCTTCATTCTTTATTTCTCTCCTCGATCATGTCGAGCTTTTAGAGCCAATGCACATGCAGCACTGATCAGCGCTACAACTGTAGAATAGATACCTACATAAATCGTATCACCTTTTCCATAGTTAATCAGCAATGTACAGATTGTTGGTACCATCCCAGCTACTAAGAAACTTGGCACATGATATACAAAAGAAATTCCTGAATAACGTACTTCTGTTTCAAAGTAAGAAGACCATAAAGAACTGATAACAGCCCAGATCAGGTTATACGCAATACTCCAGCCAAGAACGATTCCAATAATTGTGATCGCAAGGTTTCCTTTGCTTAATTCAATAACTTTCAGCGTAGGAATACTCAAAACAGCTGATGCTAAAGCTCCAATTACAAATGTTCTTGTATTTCCCAGTTTTTGTGCACACCATCCACCAAACAGTGTAAATGGAATCTTAAAAATACATGCTATGATCGTAATAATATAAGTCTGGATCAGTGGCATTCCAAGCCAGTTAATGCAATAGGACAAGATCCATACGATAAAAATATTATAAAATGTTCCATCCACCCATCTTGTACCACATCCAAGAAGTAATGTTTTCCAGTATCCTTTTACCATTGGAATAAATCCGACTTTATGTTTCTTTCCTTCTGCTTCTTCTGCCTCTAATTTTGCCTGTGCCTTCTTGTAATCTTCTGTTTCCATCATTTCACCTTTTTGACGGATAACGATCAATGTCAAGATAATTGCTGCCAAGAAAGGAATTCTCCATCCCCATGTAAAGAAAATATCTTCTGGTAATAACAATGTTGGTACTGCGATCAAAATAGAAGATAATCCGAATCCAATCGGAAGACCGATCTGTGGAATCGCTGCATAGAAAGATCTCTTATTCTCTGGCACATTTTCGTATGCCATTAAGATTCCTCCACCCCATGTTCCACCACGTCCAAAGCATTGTGCCAGACGCATTAACTGAAGAACGATAACTACTCCGACTCCTGCGCTTGCCGCTGGCGGCAGGATTCCGATGATCGATGTCGAAATTCCCATCATCAATAAAGAGGCATACATCGTAACTTTTCGACCTTTTCTATCACCAATATGTCCAAAGAAAATCGCACCAAATGGACCTGCAATATATCCAATCGCAAATGACATATAAGAAAGGATCAGCGCTGTTGTTCCATTTCCCGTCTGTGAGAAAAACACTTTATTAAACACAGTTCCTGCTGCTGTTCCATATAATAAGAAACAATACCATTGCACCGCACTTTCAAACAATGTGATCGTTGCAATTTTTCGAAAATTATTTTTTTCCATATATTTTATCCTCCTTCTTGTTAATCTTCTTCCCCTTCATAGTATTTAAATGGCCATGGTCCTGAATAATCAGCACCCGTTGGAATTGTCTGATAATGTGTATTAATGCGATCTCCTTGAAGATCATGAATCAAATATCCTGGATTTCCAAGGAAGAAGCGATCTCCTCCACCTTTAAATTCCTCTTTTTTCTCTTCCTCTGTAAGATTTATATCATTTTTCCCCCTAAAATCAACTTCCATCTGCATTGCGATCGGTGGACATGTCACACATGGAATTTTATGCCATGATGTAAAAATAGCAGTATGCATATGACCACAACATAACGTAACATTTTCATGTTTATTTAAGATCTGTGCAAGTCTGTCTGCCTGATCAAATCCCTCATCCATTGCTGGCAATCCTGTTACAAATGGTGGATGATGTGTAAATACTAATGTTGGTTTCTCAGGATATTCTGTAATTCTTTCTTCCAGCCACTCTGCTACCCGATCGCTTAATCCACCCGAATGACAAGATGGTTTGCTTGTATCAATTACGATCACTCGAACTGGATATTCATCGATTGTATAGCAGATATAAGGTTTGATATCCTCTTTTACCGGAGTTTCCTCTGTAAACATTTCTAAAAAGAAGTCTCTTTTATCATGGTTCCCAGGAACAATGTAGACTGGTCTTGGAAGTTTTCTAAGTCCCTCTCTCATAAACTCATATCCTTCCCTTGTTCCACCCTCAGACAAATCCCCAGTCACTACAAAAAATTCTGGTAATTCATAATCCTTCATTGAACAAAAATAATCAATCGTCTGATGCAAGGCTTTCATTGTATCTGCTTTCTGGAAAGATAATTTCCCATCACCTCTTAAATGGAAATCTGAAATCTGAATAACTTTCATAAATGCAACCTCCTTTTTCATATCACGCTCTCGAGAATACATTTTTATTGTTCCGGAATAATAAATGTGTTAAAATTAATTAAACTTTTAATTTTTGTATCTCTGTTTCTTTAATTGAATTTTAACTTTTTCAATTGTTTTATTCAATTATTTTTAATTGTTTTAATAAAAATACAGATTATTGACTAATAATTCTCATCAATTTTTGTCTATTTTGCATAGTTTCTTTCTGTTTTTTATTAAACTTTTAATGTTATTCAGGAGGGATTTATGTCATATTATAAAAAAGTTACATTAAAAGACATTGCAAATGATTCAGGTGTTTCCGTAAGTTCTGTTTCCATGATCTTAAATAAACGCGAAGGCGTTTCTTTTTCCAATGAAACGGTTGAAAAGGTTCTGTCCTCTGCGAAAAAATTGGGATATGAGATTTCTTCTTCCCCAAAAAAGAATGGTACACCTGCTTACAATACTCAAAGATCCGCAAAGTATATTGCTATTTTTTGCCCTAACATATCAAACTCTTATTACTCTACGATCGCACAATCCATTGAACAGGCTGCTTATCAAAAAGGATTTAAAACTTTGATCATCACGACTTTCCGTGATGAAGCCTTGGAAAAAGAGTTCCTTCAGGATATGATCAAACTGCATGTCAGTGGTATTGTTTTTACTATGATGCCCCAATGCCCACAGTTTTTAGAAAAGGTTGCTAAGAAATATCCCGTGATCGTTATCGGAGATAAAACAACAGATATTGATCTGAATGTCATCGAGACAAGTAACTATACTGCTGGAGTTTTGATGGCTGAACATTTATATGAACTTGGACACCGTAATATCGCATTTTTAACAACCACGATTGGTAAAAGCCTGTCTCTTGCCATGCGTTATCAACGTTTAAAAGCAATTCAGAACACCTATAAGAAACTTTGTATGAATGAACCTTATAATATCATTGTAAAAGAAGCCAAAATCGATCCAGAACTTGAACGTAAAAATATTTTCTTAGAACACGGCGTTGGTTATCAATTATGCAATGAATGTCTTGATGACAGAAATCTCGCAAATCTTACTGCATTCATCGGTAACAACGATATGGTTTCTTATGGGATCATGGATGCGATCCTTAAAAAAGGCTATCAAATTCCCGATGATTTTAGTGTATGTGGATTTGACAATGACTTTGCTTCCAGTCTGCTTCCAATCTCATTGACGACTGTGGAGCATTACATGGAAGACAAAGGAAAGAAAGCATTTGATATGATCTATGAAAAGATTCAGGAAAAGGATGACTTCTTCGTTCAAGATGATAAATGTGTGATCCGTATTGAATACAAATCAAAACTTATTTCTCGTGATTCTACGAATGTTGCTCGTACACGAAAAAATATCAATTTATAACTTTTGTTATTAAAATTTTAATAATGTTTTTTAAGATAAAATTGGACACGGAACTAGTAGTGATCATTCCGTGTCCTTTTTGCGTTATAACATTTTGGTAATCTCAGAGAGATCTTCTAAGATCACATCAGGTTTTACATCACTTGTTTTTACATCTTCTCTTGTGCTCTCTCCACTTAGCACTAAGATTGATGTCACATCACTTTGATCTGCAACTGCGA
>CAJMOO010000084.1 GCA_905215045.1 uncultured bacterium
AGCATAGATGCTGCAAGTGCGACTGTTAATAACCCGACTAAAAACTTTTTCATAACTTTATCGCTCCTTTATATATTTTATTCAATCAGCACACTACCATGCTAAAGTGTTTGTTTTATAATAGCAAAGTTCTCTTGCTTTGTCAAACCTTATCCTCTGTTTTTTGTTACATTTCTATTACATATTTATTGAGTTTCCATGAATCTTGTGTTATTCTAGAAGAGTATAAAAGGAGGAGTATCAATGTATTATAAAAAAATACTTGCTGCAGCATTAACTGTTTCATGTATCGGTGGTATCGTACCTGCAAACTCTGTACAGGCAGCAAGTCTTAAGATCCGCTACAGCGGCAAAACACGTTACTATAAAGGAAAACAATTACATGTCAGCTATGCAAATAAGAACCTGTCTTCTAAATATGTTGGCATTCAGATCAATAAAGTCAATATGATCCCTTATTATGACTATCTTGTAAAGCAGGGTCCGAAAGTCAAACGTACTTACTCTAAGAGCAGTGGAAAACTGATCCTTAAGAATGGCGATGACACACTGACAGCTTATGTAGGAAAACGTACATACTACTTAAATGGGGTAAAGAAAACCTTCAGCGTTGCCCCTACAAAGGTAAAATATTATAAGACAAAGAAGACTATCATCTTAATTCCTGCTAATGCGATCGTCAAAGGACTGGGATTAAATTATAAGTATAGTTCTTCTTCAAAAAGGATCTATATCACACAGCCTGTCATTCCTTCAGATTCAACAACACAGGTCCAAACACAACCAAGTGGTTCTGTGCAGTATACAAATTATAATAAGAGTTTATCAGCTTATGTAACTGCAGAGAAGAAACAACATCCAACTTACGGCGGCAAGAGCATCAGTACATCAACTTACACAAGCTATATTGATCCATCAAAGGATACAACAAATAATTTTCAGTTCTTAACACTGGATACATACCGTGAAGTTGATCCAACTGCATATAATAACTTATTAAATAGTAAATTAAGATCAAACAGTGTCTTAAGAAATAAAGGAAATGTCTTGATCGCTGCTGCAAAACAGTATAATATCGACCCTGTATATTTACTATGCCAGACAATTCTTGAAACTGGATATGGTACAAGCACCTTATCTCAGGGAAAAGCGATCACAACCGTTGTTTCTGGAAGTTCTGTTGTAAGAGATAGTTCTGGAAATGTCACAGGATTTAAGACAGTCAATGGAAAATATATAACATCCACAATTTCTAAGAAGATGGTGTACAACCTCTACGGAATCAAAGCCTATGATAGTAATCCTCAGCTTTGCGGATTCAGCTATGCATATTATCAAGGCTGGACAAGTGTCGATGCAGCAATTTATGGTGCCGCTAAGTATGTAAGCCAAGACTATATCCATAATCAGACTTATCAGCAAAATACACTTTATAAATTCCGTTACAACCCAAATATCAATTATCTATGGCACGAATACGCAACAGATCCATCCTATGCAAAACAGATCGCTACGATCATGTATAGTCAGTTCCGTAGTGTTTATAGATCAGATGTGTCATTTACATATGATAAACCACACTTCAATTAGATTTTTAATTGTATGAGTTGAAGGTCATCGAGTATTTAGAGAAAAAATGAAAGATAGCATGTGTGCAACACGAATTCCATTGACGGAGTTTTGACGGAACGCTTATCCGCTGGATCTCCTGCGATAACTCGCGTTGAAAGCTACTAAAACCAGTAGTCTTTGACGCTCAAACAATCGACCGATCCAGCTGCGATTCCATCAAAACTCCTATGGAATTCGATCGTTGCTCACATGCTATCTTTCATTTTTTCTCTAAATACCTGAAGACTTTCAATCATAAAATTAAGAAAATCCAAGCTGAGGGATGAATGTTAAATGTTATTGTTTTTTAATTTTTGTAGTGGTAGGCAGAAAGTTATAATAAATACCAATACAGTAAAACATACACACTGTGTGGTGGTTTGAATCACGTAAATTATTTGAATATTATAAAAAGAAATCATGTGTCAGTAACCGTACGGACACGTCTGCACTTAGCGAGTGGATGGTCGTTAGACCATTCAGGAGCTTAGTACAGCTACGTGGGAGTCCGAACGCAAGTGGGTTGCAGACACATGATCTCTTTTTATAATATTCCACCAATAATTTCCGTCTTCACACTACAAATCAGAATTTTGCCGTGGAAATACAACCGTGATCTTTGTTCCTTTTCCAACTTCACTTTCTACTTCCATCTCTGCATGATGGAATTTTGCTCCGTGTTTTACAATGGATAATCCGAGTCCTGAGCCTTCTTTTTGGTTTGAATGGCTCTTATCTACACGATAAAAACGTTCAAATATACGATCAATGTCTTCTTTTGGAATACCAATTCCGGTATCTTCTACAATAACTGTTGGGTAATCGCCCATTTTTGAAATCGTGAATACGACTTCTCCGCCAGGATGATTGTATTTAATAGCATTCTCACATACATTAAAAAACATTTCGTAAAGGATCTGTGTAACTCCTCGGATCTTCGTATGAATTCCGCGGATATGAATAGCTACATTTTCTTCTTCACTTCTTCGCTTCAGATCATTCTTGATACTGAATGCTAATTCATAGAGATCGACATCTTTCCAGTCTAATTCCACTCTATTTTCATCGAGTCTTGAGAGTTTGATGATTCCTTCGATCATCGAGATCAATCTTCTTGCTTCATCATAGATCGTTGCAGAGAATCTTGGCATGTCTTCTGGTTTCACCAGCCCATCTTTCATTAATTCAGCGTATCCTGAAATCGTAGTCAATGGAGTTTTTAGTTCATGGGATACATTGGCTGAAAATTCTTTGCGCATATTTTCTGCTTCTTTGATCTCTTTGATCTGTCTTTCTATATCCATATTCTGTTTTTCAATCTTATCAAGCAATGGCGTCAACTCACTATATGTTTTGTTCTGTTTTGGATGTATCAAATTTATCTGGTTGATCGGTTCTACGATACGATCTGTCGACATTCTTGATAATATCACAGATAATATCGTTACAACTGCAAGAATCAAGGCGATGATCGGAATGATATCTTCCATCTGTCTTACGATCGTCTGAGTCTCCCGGCTCATCCGAAGAATCGTTCCATCTTTTAACTTCAGCGCATAATAATAAGTCTGTTTTCGTAATGTCATTGACATACGAGTATCTTCCCCATGTCCATGTTTAAATGCTTCTTTGACTTCTGTACGATTCTTATGGTTTCCCATGGATTTTTCTTTCCCGCTGCTATCATAAATAACCGTTCCATCCTTAGCGATCCTTGTAATCCTTGTGATTGTAATATTTTTATATTTATCGAGATTTTGCTGATCCTCAAAATTAAGTGAAGCCGCCAAATAGGCCGCCTCATCTTTCATTCCTGTTTTTATCTGTTCCATATAACGATAATATGTAAACATTCCAATAAGCGTTGTCGTGATCAGCACAGCTACAACTGCGATGTATACCATGTTGTTTAATATCTTTTGTTTCATTTTCATGATTCGTTGCCTCCGATCCGGTAACCGATTCCTCTGACCGTCTCGATAAGCTTTCCACATTCTCCAAGCTTCTGCCTTAATGAACGAATATGAACATCGACAGTTCTTGTCTCACCATCAAAATCATATCCCCAGATATTTGTAAGCAGCTGATCTCTGTTTAATACATTTCCTTTACTCTCTACCAATAAACATAATAGTTTAAATTCCTTATTGGTTAATGTCACTTCATTCCCACAGGATTTTACTTTATGTTTATTTGGATAAATCTTTAATTGTCCAACAATGATCTCGTCTTTTTTTTCATTTCTGCTGGAACGTCTCAATACCGCTTTGACTCTGGATACAAGTTCCATCATTCCGAATGGTTTTGTAATATAATCATCTGCCCCACTATCAAGTCCGAGTACTTTATCATACTCTGTTCCCTTTGCTGTCATCATAATGATCGGCAGATCTCTGGTCGCTGATTTTTTACGAAGTTTTCCTAAAATCGATATTCCGTCTTCTCCTGGAAGCATAATATCTAATAATACCAGTTCTGGCTTCTCTCCATCACTTAAAGCTTTTAAAAACTCTGATCCATTTTCAAATCCACAGGCATCAAATCCGGTACTTTGTAAGGTATATGTCACCAGTTCTCTGATATTCGGATCGTCTTCTACAACAAAAATCACAGGCTTCCTCCTTTATATTCCCCAGTGATCGCAAATTCGACCCATTCAGCGATATTACTTGCATGATCTCCGATTCGCTCAAAATACTTGGCGATCATAACGATGGCTACGCATTCTTCTCCTTTCTCAGGATCTTCATGAATCAGGGATATCGTTTCTTTCTTTACTTTGTTAAATAATTCATCTACGGTATCATCCTGTTCGATCACTGTATGAGCGATCATCAGATTCTGTTTGATAAAAGACTGTACGCTCTTGCTGACCATACTGATCGTAGCTTTCGCCATCTTATCAAGATGTGTGTTCTCTCTGATTTCAAGAACCTCAGCATCTTTTCTTACGATTCCTGTAATATCACATGCCTGGTCTCCGATTCGTTCCATGTCAGATACCATCTTCATGGCCGCTGAAATGACACGCAGATCGCTTGCCACTGGCTGTTGCTGCATCAGAAGTTTCATACAGATACGTTCTATATCCCTCTCCTTCTGATTGATTTCCTCTTCCATTGTAAAAATATCTTCCATCAGTTCTTTGTCTCTTGTTGCAACGATCTTAGCTGCTGCCGTGATCATCTCTTCACACAAAGAACCCATGTCGATCATCTCCTGGTTTAATCTAAGCAGCTGTCTGTCGAATCGATTTCTCATCTAAATCACCCAAACCTTCCTGTAATATAGTCTTCTGTTCTCTTATCCTGTGGCATAGAAAATAACTGATCGGATTTTCCATACTCAACCATCTCTCCTAACAGGAAGAATGCTGTATTATCAGAAATTCTGACTGCCTGCTGCATATTATGTGTTACCATGATGATCGTATACTTTGATTTTAATTCTACCGCAAGATCTTCAATTTTGGAAGTAGAAATTGGATCAAGAGCTGACGTTGGTTCATCCATTAGTAAAACTTCAGGTTCTACAGCTAACGCTCTCGCGATACAAAGTCTCTGCTGCTGACCTCCAGAAAGCCCTAAAGCGCTTTTCTTTAAGCGATCTTTTAATTCATCCCAAATTGCTGCATTTCTTAAAGATTTTTCTACGATATCATCTAATTTTGCTTTGCTTCGGATTCCATGAGTTCTTGGTCCATATGCAATATTGTCATAAATACTCATTGGAAATGGATTTGGTTTCTGGAATACCATTCCAACTCGTTTTCTTAATAAATTGACATCCATGTCACCATAAATATCATCTCCGTCTAATCTTACTTTACCTGTGATCTTACAACCTTCTACAAGATCATTCATTCGGTTTAATGATTTTAAAAGTGTAGATTTACCACATCCAGATGGTCCGATAAATGCTGTGATCTCATTTTTAGGAAGATCCAGATTAATATTTTTTAAAGCCTTGAATTTTCCATAATACAGGTCAAGGTTTTCAACTTTCATTTTACTATCCATAATTGGTTACCCTTTCGTAATTCGTTTTGCGATAAATGAAGATACGGCGTTGATCACAAGCACGATCAGAAGTAACACAACTGCTGTTGCATATGCCTGATTGATATGTAATCCTTCGCATGATAATACATACATATGAAGTGCCAGTGTACGTCCTGATCCCATAACATTTGCAGGGATTTCTGCGATCGTACCTGCTGTATACATTAATGCTGCCGTCTCACCGACGATACGTCCGATTCCTAAAATAACTCCAGATAAGATTCCTGGAACTGCTGATGGCAGGATAATACAAAATACTGTTCTTAGTTTTCCTGCTCCAAGTCCAAAGCTTCCTTCTCTAAAAGAATCAGGCACAGACTTTAATGCTTCTTCGGTTGTTCTCATGATCAATGGTAAGATCATGATCGCCATTGTTGCTGCTCCAGATAGCAGACATAATCCCCATCCCAAAGCTTTTACGAAAAATAACATACCGAATAATCCATACACGATTGATGGAATTCCTGATAATGTTTCTGCTGTTAAACGAACAACCTCAACTAATTTATTTCCACGTTTTGCATACTCTACTAAATAAATTGCTGCAAAAATTCCAAGTGGTACTGCTAATACCAAAGATAATACTGTCATGATCAAGGTATTAATGATTGCTGGGAATACCGATGCATTTTCACTTGTATATTTTAATTCAAATAATTGTGAATTTAAGTATGGTACTCCATTTACAAGAATATAAACGATCAAATATGCAAGTACTGCGACAGTTGCGATCATCGCAACATTTACAAGAAGCCATAATACAAAGGATAACGGCGTTCTTTTATATGATTTCATTCTTTGTATCCAAGACGTTTTATTGATCGCTTGGATCTTTTCTACTGATTCCATTTCTTTCACCGCTTCCATTTTAACGTTCCTCCTTGCTCTTTAATACTGCAAAGCACAGGTTGATCATTAAGATAAATACAAATAATACAACTGCTGTTGCGATCAGTGCTTCTCTGTGAAGGTCTGTCGCATATCCCATTTCAAGGACGATATTGGATGTCAAAGTACGAACTCCTGAGAACATTCCATCTGGGATGATAGCCTGATTTCCAGCTACCATTACTACCGCCATTGTCTCACCGATCGCACGTCCGATCCCTAAAACGATCCCTGCAAGAATACCTGATTTTGCTGCAGGTAACACTGCAAAGAATACGCTTCGCTCATGACTTGCTCCAAGTCCTAAGGACCCTTCATAATAACTATCTGGAACGGCTCGGATCGCACTTTCAGATACTTCGATGATCGTTGGCAGGATCATGATCCCAAGCAAGATAGATGCTGTAAATACACAGTTACCATTTCCAAATATATTACGGAAAGCTGGTACTAACACTACCATTCCAAAGAATCCATAAACAACAGATGGAATTCCTGCCAGAAGATCAACTGCTGGTTTTACTATTTTATACACTTTTTCATTACAAAACTTTGCCATATAGATCGCAGCAAGAATTCCAACTGGAACTCCAACCAAAATCGCTCCTGCTGTTACATAAATACTTCCTATGATCATCGGGAAAATGCCAAAGATTCCACTCTTTGGCATCCAGATCTTACCTAAAACAAAATTTCCAAGTCCGATTTTCCCGATTGTAGGAATACCATTTACGAACAGAAATGCACAGATTAAAATTACTGCCAAAATTGAGGCACATGCTGCGAGTAAAAACACGACATGCATGATTTTTTCTGAATATTTCTTCATTATTACCATTCCTTTATATCGATGATTCTTTCTTATTTAATGTCTGCCCATTTTGTTGTTTTTCCTGTGTAGATGTCTTTTACCTGCGCACTTGTTAATTCATCAACTTTACTGTCTTTATTTACGATGACTGCGATACCATCTTTTGCGATAACTGTTGCTTTTACACCTTTTTTAGCTTCGCTGTCTGCAAGATCACGAGATGCCATACCGATATCAC
>CAJMOO010000085.1 GCA_905215045.1 uncultured bacterium
TTTTCTTCGATGAAGAAAAGTACTGCCTGCTTTACTATAATGAGATAAGACGATTAGGTTTTCATGAACAAGACGAAGTCGGACAGGAAGAATTTGACGAATTGAACAAGTTATTGCTTCACCGGGCGAAGTTAAAGGCTATGTCCTTGTTAAAGTATCAGGATCGTACAAGAAAAGAATTAAAAGATCGTCTTATGAGGGCAGAATTTCCGGAATTTATCACAGAAGGTGCGATTGCATATGTAGAATCATTTGGCTATATCAATGATGAAGAATATGTACGCCGTTATATGGAGTATAAGGCAGGGACTAAGAGCAGGATTCAGATCAAGATGGATCTTAGGAAGAAGGGAATTGGCACAGAGATTTTAGAACGAATCTTTGATGAGTATGAATACGAAGAAGATGATATCTTAGAAGAACAGGTACAGAAAAGAATTCGTCAAAAAGGGCCAGTGACCAAAGATAATTTTCAGAAATATTATGGATATTTTGCGAGAAAAGGGTTTAACAGCACGAAGATATTAGACTTATTACGGAAATATTGTGAAGATTAAATAAAATAGAGTAGAAATCTTAAAAAAATATAAAGAATTCACCATTTTGTTGCACATTGACAGACAAGGATATATAATCTGAATCAAAGGGTGTAACAAAACTGTTAATGACGATATCTGACAGGGAAGATAAGTTCGGATATTGTCCCTATATAAGGAGTATCATTTATATGAGAAAGAAATCACATATTTCACTTGCAGGACAGATCATGGATTCTATGGAGCTTGATAATGTATTTGATTACAGATTGCCATTTTATGTAGGAAGCATCTGGCCAGACTGCAGACCATCTTTTGTGACGACACCTCATAAGTTTGATATTACATTTGATGATATTGAACATAAGATTTCGAAATTTATTGCCAATTACGATAAAGAACAGGGAATGAATATGAGACGCTGTGCACGTCTTGGAGTGATCATTCATTATATTGCGGACTATTTTACATTTCCACATAACAACCATTATCCAGGGAATGTAAAAGATCACTGCTATTATGAGCGTGATTTAAAATATGGAATGAAAGCTTTTCTTAAGACAGAAGAAGCTTTAAAGATTAAAGAACAAGTTGTAGCGTATGATTCCGTAGAAGAATTGACATCTTATATCCGAAGCATTCATAATTCATATATGAAACTTGCACATACAGTGGAAGAAGATATTAGATATATCGTACATGCTTGTACGACAGTTGTAAAAAGTATATTAAATATGGTAAGTTATGCGTTTAGTACAAGCGTAGCCAATATTCAGTATGTATAATTTTTGGTCAGAGTAAGAATAAGGAGCAGAAGCAGGAATTGTGCCTGTTTTTGTTCCTTTTTTCATTTATGAAAATTTTACATAAGAGATGAATTGATGCAAATTTGATGCATAAAAGTGTTAAGATAAAAAACGGTTTTGGGCAGCAAAGATAGAAAACAATAAGGAAATATAACAATAAGGAGAGAGTAAATATGGTAAACATCATGATCGTTGAAGATGAAAAACCAATTTCAAATCTGATCGCATTAAGTTTAAAAAAGGTCGGTTATCATTGCGAATGTGCATATGATGGACTTTCTGCGATCGATATGATTGAAAAGAAATATCCAGATTTGATCTTACTTGATATTATGCTGCCCGGAGCTGATGGATTTGAAATTTTAGAATATGTAAAACCATTAGATATACCAGTGATCTTTCTCACAGCGAAAGGAGAATTGTCTGATAAAGTAAATGGATTAAGACTTGGTGCAGAAGATTATATTGTAAAACCATTTGAGATTATGGAGTTATTAGCAAGAATTGAAGTTGTATTAAGACGATATAAAAAGCTAGATCGCATGATTCGAATTTTAGGATTGGAAATCGATACAGATTCAAGAACTGTATTAAAAGATGGTGTTTATATTAATCTGACAAAAAAGGAATATGATATTTTGCTGTTATTTGCAAGAAATCCAGGAAGTGTTTTGTTTAGAGAAATGATTTATGATCGTGTATGGGGTGGAGATTATGTCCCTGGAAGCAGAACCGTTGATCTTCATGTACAGAGAGTGCGTAAAAAAGTTGGATGGGAAAACTATTTGATATCTGTTCCAAAGATGGGATATCGTCTGGAGGTAGCAAAGTGAAATTTCGTTGGAAATTAATGATCGTGACAATGCTGATCGTATCATTTTCTTTTGGATTTGGAGGAATGCTTTTAATTCAGTATTCTTATGAAGCTTCCATAAAACAGGAAAAGAAATCAGCAAGAGATTCTTATGAGATGATCTTAAGAATGTTAAAAGAAATTGATGAGATGGATGATACTTATCAAAACCAGACGTTTGTAAGTGTTTTGAAACGATTAAACAGACAAAGATTGTTAAGAGACAGCTCTGTTCGTTTGTTAAAAGAAGAAGATGGTGTAGTACAGTGGAAACAGCCACTTTATTATAATCGGAAAAATGACAATTTTAGAAACAGTAGTGGATTTTCGAGCAAACAAGGGAGGGCTGTGATATTTAAAAATAAAAATAAAGTTTTTTATCAGATTACAAGCAAGATCACTTATGGAAAAGAAACGATGGTGTTTCAAGGCTCCTATGATATTTCTGAAGTTTATGAAACAAGGCATCAGCAACTCATAAGTTTTCGTAAGATTTTCATGGTAGTTATAGGAATGGAGATTATCTTATCATATTTTCTTGCATCAATTCTTACAAGGCCATTGCAAAAATTATCACAAGTTTCAAAACAGATTGCAGATGGTGATTATTCGGTCAGGGTATTAGTAAATACAAAAGATGAAATTGGAGAACTTTCAATTAATTTTAACTATATGACAGAGCAATTGGTAGAAAAATTGATGAAATTAGATCAACTATTAAAAAATCAGGAAGAATTTATGGGAAGTCTTGCCCATGAGATGAAAACACCGCTTACGTCGATTATTGGCTATGCAGATTTGATGCGAATTGAAAATCTTTCAGAAGAGGAACAAAAGGAAGCATGTGGGTATATTTATTCGGAAGGAAAGCGTCTTCAAAATTTATCATTAAAATTAATGAATCTTCTTGTTTTAAAAAATCAAGAGTTTCAAATGAAGAAACAAAATCTTGTGCCAATGATTCATGAGGTGATATCTTCTATGCAGTATCGGCTGCAAGAACAGAAAATTTTAGTGAATTTAAATCTTAAGCCAACGATTTGTGAAGTGGAAGCAGATCTTTTAAAATCATTGATTTTAAATTTAGTCGATAATTCCTTAAAATCCATGAATGTGGGAGGTATTTTGACAATTGAGTGTTGCCCAGCGCAGGAAGGGGCAAAGATCTATGTTTCAGATACAGGTTGCGGAATGCCAAAAGGAGAACTTGATAAAATTACAGAGGCATTTTATCGGGTTGACAAATCAAGATCAAGAAAACAAGGAGGAGTAGGCTTAGGGTTGGCTCTATGTAAAGAAATAGTGAGAATTCATAAAGGTGATATGGAATTTATCAGTCAGGAAGAAAAGGGAACAACTGCGATCATAACCATTGGAGGAGGACATTATGAGAAGACAGATTAGAAATGTTCTTTTAGTTATAACAGCATTTTTGTTGACGATTCTTTTTTGCTTTTTTCCCAATATTCAGTCCAGATTGACAGACTGGAAAACTTTTGGAAAAAGTGAGAATTTATCTTTAAATCCGGTGGAAATTTCAGTGGAATCTACACAAACAACATTGGAAAAATTAAAAATTATCAATAATCATATTTTGAGTGTGTCAGTAAGACCATCATCAAGAACAGTGGATGGAAGAGATGTAGAAAAAACAGCTAGAAAGCAGATCAATCAATTGTTTGAGAAAATGAAGATTTCTTATCGGGTGAATTCTGACTGGAAAGTTACATATAAAAAATTATATACATACATTACAAAACAAAATAATACTACAACAACAGATACGGAAACTTCTGTGTCAAATGTTAAAAATCTTTTAGTTTGGTATGTGACATTAGTGCCGGATGCAGCACAGGAAGATGAATCTGTTAATATGATCATGGATGCGTATACAGATCAGATTCTTGCAATCGATGTGTATTCGTATGAGTATACGCAAAACTGGAAAGATATTGCGAAACATATCGAAGATATACCGTCAGGTTTTTTGTCATATTTGAATCTAAAACAATCAGAATTTGGGCTTAAGAAGAATCTGCTTGGAAATGCAAGTGTATTACAGCAATATGAAAAAGCTAAATCAGCAAAGAATCCATATACAAAGATTTCAGGAAGTGGAGGAGTTTACGCAATACAAAATAAAAATCAGACATATATTCCAGTGGAATGGAGCGGATATGGATTTATGATCAATAATGTGTACAATAACTGATGCAAAAATGATACGATTTTCTCTTGTATTTTGAAAGCTTTCTCTCTATAATAAGTGATTGGAACCCTACAAATATAGTAGGATACGATAGAAAGGTTGAAAGCATGAGTAATATTAATATTTCATATAAAGAATTAAAACAGTTACAAGAAGGAAGCTATCAGCTTCTTGATATGAGAGATGAATCAAACACATCTTATGGAATGATTCCAGGAGCTGTTGTGGCAGCAGATGAAGAGGAGCTTGGAAAACAGGCAAAGGAATACATTGATCAGGGCAAGAAAGTTATTTTATATTGCACTAAGGGAATCTTTAGCAAAGAGGCAGCAGAGAAATTAGCACAAGAAGGTATTGATGTTCTTAGTTTAGAAGGCGGATACACAGGATGGCTGTTATCCCTGATGAAAGAAGAACAGGAAAACGACCAGAAAACAGAGCAGAATAACAAAGAAGCCGAAGGAAAAGGCAAGAAAAAAGAACTGACAAGAACACAGGAGATCGAAAAGAGCATCCGCAAGAAGTTCCACAAACAGTTATTCTCCAAGTTTGTAAAAGCAATCAAGACATATGATCTGGTACAGGAGAATGATAAGATTGCAATCTGTATTTCTGGTGGAAAAGATTCCATGTTGATGGCAAAATTATTTCAGGAATTAAAACGCCATAACAAATTTCATTTTGATCTGGTATTTTTGGTAATGGACCCTGGATACAATGAGATGAACCGACAGATCATTGAGAATAATGCCAAATTACTAGATATTCCGATCACAGTCTTTGAATCTGACATCTTTGATGCAGTTTATGAGATTGAGAAATCCCCATGTTATCTGTGTGCAAGAATGCGCCGCGGATATTTATACAGTAAGGCAAAAGAACTTGGATGCAATAAGATCGCACTGGGACATCACTATGACGATGTCATCGAGACGATCCTTATGGGAATGCTTTATGGGGCACAGGTTCAGACAATGATGCCAAAACTTCACAGCACAAACTTTGAAGGAATGGAGCTGATCCGTCCGATGTATCTGATTCGCGAGGACGATATTAAGCATTGGAGAGATTACAATGGATTACATTTTATCCAATGTGCATGTAAATTTACAGATACTTGCACCACATGCAATCCAGATGGCGTAGCCAAGTCTAAGAGAATGGAGACAAAACAGTTGATCGCGAAGATGAAAGAGATCAATCCATATGTAGAATCTAATATTTTCAAGAGTGTGGAGAATGTAAACTTAAAGACGATCATTGCCTATAAGAAAGATGGAGTGAAACATTCTTTCTTAGATACTTATGATCAGGAAAATTAAATAAGAATACAAATAAAAACACAGAGGTTTTATCGCAGGCCTCTGTGTTTTTTCTAAAAAAGAAGAGAATCCTAAATTGCAGGATTCTCTTTCAAAATAAATTTCAGAATAATGAAATTATTCGTCCTCTTCTTCGATTTCAACAACCTGACGTTTTCTGGCAGCTTCGTCGTTTTCAAGATATTCATCGTAAGTACATTCTTTGTCGATCAGACCGTTTGGAGTGATCTCCATGATACGATTTGCTGTTGTCTGTACAAACTGATGATCCTGAGAAGTAAATAATAGGGCACCAGAGAAATCTTTTAATGCTTCATTTAAAGCAGTGATAGATTCCATGTCTAAGTGGTTTGTAGGCTCATCAAGAAGTAAGATATTCGCTCCGCTGATCATTAATTTGGATAACATACAACGAACTTTCTCTCCTCCGGATAAAACGCCAACTTTCTTTAAAGCATCCTCTCCAGAGAATAACATACGTCCAAGGAATCCACGGACAAATGTTGCATCTTTATCTTCAGAATACTGAGTCAGCCATTCAACGATCGTTTCATCCTGGCTGAAATCTTTTGTATTATCTTTTGGGAAATAAGACTGAGTTGTAGTCACTCCCCATTTGTAAGAACCAGAATCAGGTTCCATTTCTCCAGATAAGATCTTAAATAATGTTGTAGCAGCTAAAGTGTTAGGCCCTACAAAAGCAATCTTATCAGTAGGTTTCATTAAGAAAGAAATATTATCTAAAACTTTCACACCATCGATCGTCTTTGTAAGATTCTCAACAACCAAAGCATCATTTCCGATTTCACGGTTTGGCTTAAAGTTGATATATGGATACTTACGGCTGGATGGTTTTAACTCATCTAACTGAATCTTATCCAGGGCTTTCTTTCTGGAAGTAGCCTGTTTGGATTTGGAAGCGTTGGCACTGAATCTTGCGATAAAGTCCTGTAATTCCTTCATCTTTTCTTCTTTTTTCTTGTTGGCTTCCTTCATCTGTTTTGTAAGCAGCTGGCTTGATTCATACCAGAAATCATAGTTTCCGGAGAATAACTGAATCTTCGCATAATCGATATCTGCGATATGTGTACATACCTTATTTAAGAAATAACGGTCATGGGATACAACGATGACAGTGTTGTCAAAGTTGATCAGGAATTCTTCTAACCAGTAAATAGCATCTAAGTCTAAGTGGTTGGTAGGCTCGTCAAGCAGCAGGATATCTGGATTACCAAATAAAGCCTGTGCAAGTAAGACTTTGACTTTCTGGGAACCATTTAAGTCAGCCATCTTTGTATAATGGATATCACTAGGAATTCCAAGACCATTTAATAAGGTAGCAGCATCAGATTCTGCTTCCCATCCGTTCATATCAGCAAATTCACCTTCTAATTCACTGGCGCGGATACCATCTTCATCTGTGAAGTCTTCTTTTGCGTATAAAGATTCCTTTTCCTTCATGATCTCATATAATCTCTGGTTACCCATCATAACCGTATCAAGGACGATATGATCATCATACTGGTAGTGGTCCTGTTTTAAAACAGAAAGACGCTGTCCGGAAGTGATGGATACATCTCCCTTAGAAGGTTCGATTTCTCCGGAAAGAATTTTTAAGAAAGTGGATTTACCTGCTCCGTTGGCACCAATCAGTCCATAGCAGTTACCTTCTGTGAATTTAATATTTACATCTTCGAATAAAG
>CAJMOO010000086.1 GCA_905215045.1 uncultured bacterium
TGCTGACTTCTGTGCGTTCAGCATTGCTTTATGCAATGGTTACCTCTTTCAAGGCATTCCGCACAGACCTCCCCGGGTACCACACGTTTCTTTCTCTCCATCCATCCGTTACATTTACCATACATGATTCCGTGTAGTTATCGGGCTTCGGCTTGTAAAGCAGTCTTACCCTCATGCATGGCCTTCTATGTAATTTCTGTTCGTCAGACCGGAGATTTGCCCGTGGTTAGTCTGTTCCCACATCCGGCTTCCTTCAGATTCCACCTCACGATGGACACCCTTGCCTTCGGCTATATCCTTCCCACTACCGGGTGGATTCGGGACTTTAACCCGTTAGAAACGTGTGCCGCCGGGCGCACGATAAAAAAGAATCCTGATCGTTCAGGATTCTTTTTTGATCTACATCTCATAAATAACACATTCATACGGTTTCATTTTTAACGTATTTCCAATGACAGTTGTCTGTTCATAATTCACAAATATAACATTTTCATAGTCTTCTGATAATTCAATATCTTTTTCCTTAGAACTAAAGTTACAGATTAATACCAGTTTCTGACATCCATAAGACCTGCTATATGCAAAAATATGATCTTCTTTTTCATATATTGGTCTGAAATCACCATATGTTAGTATCTCATTATATTCTTCTGATTTATAAAATGCGATCAATCGCTTGTAAAAATTCAGGATCGATCCATATTCTTTTTCTTCTTCTGCGACATTCACCACTTTATAGTTCTCATTAACTGGCATCCACGGTTTTCCTTTTGAAAATCCTGCATTTTCTTCCGAACTCCATTGCATTGGTGTTCTCGCATTGTCTCTGCTGTGATGTCTTGCAATCTCCAATGCCTGTTCTTTGGACATTCCTGCCTTCAATGCGATCTGATACTGATTGATTGTTTCCAGATCATTAAATTCATCATATTTCCATTGACGATTGCTCATCCCGATCTCTTGCCCCTGATATAGGAAAGGCAGACCTCTCTCACAGAAAATGATCGTTGCAAGTGCTGATAAGCTGTAAAATCCATAATCTTCTTCTGGGATAAACAGACTTGCCCCTCTTGGCTGATCATGGTTCTCAATGATATTCGCTTCAAACCCTGCCTTGGCAACAATCTCTTGATTATGAAAAGTTTCCTCTCTCCATTCATCAAATGGCTGTGGCCAGTCATAGTTCATATAATTTTTGCCTTTCCGATAGGCATGGCATGGTTCAAATGCAAAAATCGTAGAAAAATATCCATCTTCACCGATAAATTGTGGAAGAATATCTTCTTTTACAAACATAGCCTCCCCAACGGTCAGTGCATCATATGGTTCAAAACAACGATGCTTCATCTCCATCAAGAAATCTCCGATTCCTTCGACTTTTCCTGTGATCTTATATACATCTGCGAGTCCATCTGGACCGTCTGGTTTCAGATCACTCCATGTCAGATCTTTCTTTATATTCATGATCGCATCGATCCGAAAGCCCGAAAGTCCTTGGTCCATCCACCAACAGATCATCTCATAAATCTTCTCACGAACGGTCTCATTCTCCCAATTCAAATCTGGTTGTTCTTTTGCAAAAGAATGCAAATAAAACTTATTGTCATACCCTGGGATCTTCTCCCAGACACTACCTCCAAAATAAGATCTCCAGTTGGTCGGTGGCTGCCCATCTTTCCCGTCTTTGATATAAAAATATGATCCATATTCCCCTTCTGGATCTGCCATTGCCTTCTGGAACCATTCATGTTCACTGGAACAATGATTCACAACAAGATCCATCAGAATATACATATTTCTTTTCTTTGCTTCCTTGATCAATTGTTTCATCTCATCCATTGATCCAAACATAGGATCAATCGCATAATAATCGGAAATATCATAACCGTTATCCACCATCGGAGACTGATACATCGGAGATATCCACAAAATATCAACCCCTAGGTCTTTTAAATAATCTAACTTGCTGATAATTCCAGGAATGTCGCCGATTCCATCACCATTTGTATCCTTAAAACTCTTTGGGTAAATTTGATATGCAACTTTGTTATGCCACCATTTTTTATTCATCATAATTCTTCTAAACTCCCATTTGCGGTTTCTACTAACATCTTCATAGCTTCTACCGGATATCTGCCGTGAGCGGTTTCCCCCGTCAGCATCAATGCATTCGCTCCTTGATGAACTGCATGATAAATATCATTTACTTCAGCCCTTGTTGGATAAGGGTTTCGGATCATAGAGTCTAGCATCTGTGTAACTACCATGAAATTTTTGTTATGTTCTTTGCATACCTTTGCAATATATGCCTGCACTTTTGGGAGTTTGGATAATGGCATGACATTTCCTAAGTCTCCTCTTGCTATAACAATATAATCACAGTATGGAAGTAATTCTTCCAAATGCTCTACTCCTGTCATATTTTCTATTTTGGCAAAGATTCGAATATCTTCACTGTTGTTTTGTTTTAGTGCTTCTCTTAGTATGATCAGATCTTCTTTATTCCGTACAAATGGCAGCATAACATCAGTTACTTGATATTGTTTTGCCAAAGATAGATTCTTCAGATCAGCCTCAGTTAACGTCGGATTGTTGATATTACATCCTGGCAAAGCTATGCTTTTACGTGCCGTCAATACTCCTCCACAGACAATGCGGCATCTCCAGGATCGTGGTGATATTTTCCGTTCTGCGATCAGTTTTATTTTCCCGTCATCTAATAAAATTTCCTGATCTCTTCTGATATGCGGCATGATTTCTTCTGGTACTAAAATTCCACCATGTCCTATAACCACATGTGCTCCTGTTGAAAGGCCCATATCTCCTTCCAGATATCCAATTCGAAGTTCTGGTCCGATCAAGTCGATCATTAACTTCTTCTCGCCATTTGTCTGCTTCGCTGCCTCAAAATAATGGTAAATCCATGCATGGCTTCCTTCTAATGAACTATGTGATAAATTCAACCGGATCCCTGTCATTCCGGCATCAAACATCTTCTTTAAAATCGTTGGTTCGCAACAGGTTGGTCCCAAGGTTCCGTAATATTCCATTGTGCATCACTTCCTTTGTGGTTATTTTAACATTTTGAGGAGTGGTTTCCAATGGATTTGATGGAAAAATTCTAGTTCTTTTAAATCTTATTTCCCTACATCCCATACACATCCAGATCAACCTTCCCATCAACAACCACAACTCCATCTTCTTCTAACAATTTCGCCTGTTTTCCTTCTCCTCCAAACGCAAATGCCTCTGCTAGTTCTCCTTTTGCATTGACGACTCGAAAACATGGTATATTCTCTGGATCTGGATTCTTATGCAGGGCATTTCCTACTGCTCGTGACATCTTTGGATTTCCTGCCATGGCTGCTACTTGTCCATAGGTTGCCACATGCCCTTTTGGAATTTGTTTGACTGCTTCGTAGATTCTTTTTGTCGGACTGTCCGTGATGATATCGTAGCTTTCTTTGATCATTTTTTTGATGTCTTTTTCTGGAATAGTCCCGTCTAAGATGATCGTATTCCAATATTTTTTATTCTGATGATATCCTGGGATGACGGCATCGTAGGCTTCTCTCCAGAATTCTCTCCATTCTGGATCTACTTTGATATTCAGATTGATATAACCATCTTTTTCATAGACCCATAAAAAGGCTTTTTTACTTCCTTTTACCCTTACTAATTCCCAATTAGGATCTTTGAATGGAGATTCTACATATGTGTGCGGGAAAGTTAGACCGTAAGTGATTGCTTGTTGTCTTGTTTTCATACAAATCTCTCCTTTTATTTCAGATTCTATCACATTTTTTTAGTTTATTCGAGAATCTTAAATCATCTTCTTAAAAGTGAAATAGGATCTAAAATATTTTACATTCTATTTTAGATCCTGTTTAATTAATTTGAATTATTTTATTATTTTAACATAATATAGCAAGAATTCTCCTTCCTCTGCATGCGGGAGACGAATTGCGCAAAAGCAAAAGGAACACTTGTTCGATAGTACGATCTATGGTATAATAGAATCATGATATTGATCATGTGCATGTAATATTCCGTGCGCAGCCGAGAACAGAACTTAGTAAATTTATCAATGCTTATAAAAGTGCCCGTAGCAGATTGTTGAAAAAGGAATATCCGGAAATCAGAAAAAAACACAGGGAACCAGCAGAAGGACTTCGCTTGAGATCAGTGACTGTCAGTATGGAACCATCCGGAAAATATTTTGCAAGTCTGCTGTATGAAGGATACAGCTGTGAAAACCAAGCAGCTGAACCAGACTATAGTACTGCAAAGATACTTGGAATAGATTATGCAATGCAGGGGATGGCAGTGTTTTCAGAAAAGATCGAAATGGAAGAAGCAGGTTTTTTCCTTCCAGTAAAAAATGCTGTAAATGTGGAAGGATAAAAAAAGAGCTGAGATTATCCGAAAGAGTGTATCACTGTGAGTGTGGAAATGAGATGGACAGAGATCGTAATGCAGCGATCAACATCCGTGAAGAGGCAAAGAGGATGTTGACAGCATAAACTGTGGGTATCCAGACAATTGGATAATAAAAAAACACGCCCGTGTCCGGGCAAAAGAATCGCGGGGCACGCGAGGATAGCCTGTGGATACTTGGCTCAGTAGAGCCATTGAGCAAGAAGCCCCCACTTCAAAATCAGGGATTTAAGTGGTGGGAGCATGTCACTCTCTGATAAATATCTCTCTCCGTATCTTCTGGATATTCTTTTACCATTTTATATATTGGCGAAATCACAATTTCATCTTCTACAAGACCATCGGCTATCTTTGCTATTGAATCTCCTTTTTTTATTTTCTTTTGAACCATCATAATCAATTTTAGTGTTTCGCCTCTATTAACTCCTCTTTCTTCTGCTGCATCTAATATTGTACACATTGTAATTGCTCCCTTCTTCTTTTTCTCTAAATTTAACTTCAAAATCTTTCATCTTCAACAAAAATCCTCATAAACTTCAGCATCTCATCTACATGTTTAATTTGTTTATGATTTTCAATGGTTTTATACCCTTTCCTTCTCTTCACAAAATAATCCGCAATAATTCCGAAATCACTCTGAAACATCTCTATTTGTTCCTCACTATCTCAAATACATTTAAGTGTTTTCCAGTTTATTCCACATATTTTATTTATTTTTAGTATACTATAGTTATTTCATGTTTTCAATCCATCTTCTCTACACCTTTCCTCCACAATCAACCTATGTTAAACTAATTATATAACAATTATTCAACGACATATTACATAAACCAAAAGGAATCCTAACACATGACTTTAGAAGAAGAATATCGTCTATCCTGCTATGAGGAACTGACGACTCTTGGAAATCACAATCATATATATTTAATCAAACACAAGTTGTCTGGTGAAATTTTCGTTAAGAAAGTTTTATCCAGATTTTCTTTGAATGTTTATAAACAGTTGAGGGACTTACAAATCTCCGGAATTCCAAAAATTCATGACCTGATCCTTGAAAATGATTCTTTAATCCTGATTGAAGATTATATTCATGGACAAACTTTGGAACAGTTGCTTGAGGAACAGACAACACTGGTCTATTCGGATGCTCTTGCGATCATGCGTAGGCTTTGTGATATTTTAAAATCACTTCATGCTCTGACTCCACCAATCATTCATCGTGATCTGAAATTATCGAATATCATTTTGACCAGTGAAAATCTTGTCTATATCGTGGATTTCGATACTGCCAGATATTATGAATCTGGGCAAGAGCAGGACACGGAATTACTTGGAACGAAAGAATATGCCCCTCCAGAACAGTATGGATTTGGGCAATCTGATGCCCGATCTGATATTTATGCGTTGGGAATTATTTTTAATCGCTTATTGACAGGGGAATATCCGAAACATCAATTGGCTGATGACCGATACCGTTCCATCATTTCAAAATGTATCCGCTGGAATCCTGAAGAACGTTTCCAGACGGTTGAGGAACTTAAGACAGCTTTACACGATAATATTTCCTCTGATATTGGAAAACCTGGATTTACGCTTTCTTCGATACATTCTGATATTCCAGGATTTCGTACTGGAAAGCTGTGGAAAATGATCTTAGCATTCTTCGGGTATCTCTCTTTTCTTTACTGTAGTATGACTTCAGATTTCACAAATGCAAAAACCGGACTTCCTCTAACTGGGCTACAACTATGGCATGAACGTTTTTTTGTATTTCTGATGCTGCTCAGCCTTATTTTTTATAATTTTAACTACAAAAATATCCGAACCAAATCTTTTCTGGGTCATTCTCTCCCTTTTGTACTTCGAATTGTCCTACAGTGTCTGATTTCTTTGGGGATTTTGGTCATTCTTATGATCTTTATGCTGTTAGTCGAAGAAATCATATGGTAGGTTCTTTATCGCTGGCAGTAAAAATTTACGCTGTCAGCGAAACATTTCTATATGAATATTTGCTACTCTTATTATTGTTCATATAGAAGGGAGGAATTAAATATGAAAACTTGGAAATTAGTTTCTGGAATCATCTCAATTGTACTTTTTGCTTTTGTTATGTTTCAGTCTTGTGCTGCTGGAATTTCAAATTCTTTAGCAGAAAATGGGGAAAGTGGCGGTTCTGCCGG
This sequence comes from uncultured bacterium, assembly GCA_905215045.1. The sequence goes on from CAJMOO010000086.1 coordinate 6,618, forward strand.
ATTGATCGTTGCGATCATTTTATTGGCTGGTGGAATTGTTTCTATTGCTACAAGAAATGGTTCAAAGGGCGGTAATATCGCACTAATTGTTTTATTTGCACTTGGTGCACTTTGCGGATTTACTATGGCAGGAAGTTATGCAGATTTAAATGTGTGGGCTGCCTGGTGTCTGATCTGTGCGGTATTTGCAGCAGTTTCCTTAAAGAAGGGGCAATGATCGTTTATTATAAGCACAAAGAGAGAAAGGATATTTACATATGCAGGATCAATTAACTGATCATTTAGATCAACAATTAAAATCTACTTCTTTGGAGAATTTTTCGAATTATCTTAAGAATCTTCAGCAGTTACCAAGCCTGCAGGATTTTTTCTCTGTTTATATTGCAAAGCATGACCTGAAAATTTCGCAGATCATCAAAAACAGTGGGATATCACAAAGCTATGCCCATGAAATCTTAAATGGAACGAAACCTCATCCTTCCAGAGATTATCTGCTGGCTTTGTGTCTTGGGGCTCATATGGATCTAAAAACCACGCAACATGCTCTGCGAATCGCACAACTCGGTGAACTTTATGCAAAAGTTCCAAGAGATGCAGCGATCATGATGCATATCAATAATGAAAAATGGAATCTCATTGATATTAATATCTTTCTGGAAGAACATGGTCTTAATGTGATTTCACTTTCAAAGAAAATTTCATAAATAATAGCAAAAAGATCAGCTGTAAAACTTTCTACAGCTGATCTCAGACTGTAGACAAACTAGGTGCTGGGATCATCCCAGCACCATTTTTTCCTTT
>CAJMOO010000087.1 GCA_905215045.1 uncultured bacterium
GCGGAGTGTCATCCCTTTTTTCTTATAAATATTTCTTCTTATCTTCTTTCTGACTCATACATGCAACACCATTACAAATCACAATCTTGTGAAGTGTGTAGACTTTTGTTATAATGGTGTTAGATAATACTAACCATATGTTAGAGAAAACTAACTCTAGGAAGTGAAAGGGATTACATATGTATTTAGAAATAAAAGATATGAAAAAAAGCTTCGGATCAGGCGAAAGCTACAATCAAGTATTACAAGGAATTACAACTAACATCGAACAGGGCCAGATGTGCGTCATCCAGGGAAGCAGCGGTTCTGGAAAATCGACGATGTTAAACTGTATCGGTGGATTAGACACGATGGATTCTGGTTCAGTCAAAGTCGATGGCAATGAAATATCAGGTCTAAACGCAGATGAACTTTCCGAATACCGCAGAGCTAATCTAGGATTCATTTTTCAGTTTTATAATCTGGTACCAAACCTTACGGTCAAAGAGAATATAGAAATCTGCCAGTTTTTAACAGAAAATCCATTAGATATGGATGAATTGTTAGATACACTCGGATTAACAGAACATCAAGATAAATTTCCAGCACAATTATCCGGTGGACAGCAGCAACGTTGTGCAATTGCAAGGGCATTGATCAAGAATCCAAAGCTGCTTCTTTGTGACGAACCGACAGGAGCTCTCGATTCTAAGACATCCAAAGATATCTTGATCTTATTAGAGAAGATCAACCAGCAATACGGCACAACGATGCTGATCGTAACACATAATAACGCAATTCGTGACATGGTACATAAAGTTATCATTATCAGAGACGGCCAGATCAGTGAAGAATACGAAAATGAAACAAGAGTACCTGCCAAATTACTGGAGGATCTGTAAATGGAAAAAGTATTGAGAAAAAGGGCATGGAGGGATTTAAAAGAAAATAAATTCCGCTATCTTGCGCTTGCTTTTCTGATCATTATCAGTATGTATCTGGTGATCAGTTTAGTCGGAGCAGCGGATACGATTATTGACGGAACTGCAAAGCAGGCTAAGAAACATAAACTGGAAGACGGACAGTTTCAGGTGTTTGTGCCATTAACGACAAAACAAAAAGAGAACCTTACAAAGAAAGGGATTACATTAGAAGAGACATTCTATCTTGACTTTAGACAAAAAGATGGAAGCAAGCTGAGAATCTTTAAGAATCGTAAAAAAGTCGATAAAATTAATCTGGATCAAGGCCGACTAGCAAAAAAAGCAAGCGAAGTTGTTGTAGAAAAACGATATGCTTTAGAACACAACTTAAAAATAGGATCAAAGATCACAATCGATGGTGATTCCTATAAAGTAACAGGAATCGGATCAGTTCCAGACTACGATGCATGTTATGAAAAGTTGTCAGATAGTACTGTAGACAGCAAACAGTTTGGACTTGCATTTGTGACAGAGGATGCTTACGATAATCTAAAAGACAATGAAAATAGCATTCAATCTGAAGAATACATCTATGCATACCGATTAAATGGTGCAATGAGCCAGAAACAGTTAAAAAATAAATTAAAGAAGATCACATTTAACCCAGATGATGTCGATGATCCATATTTTAAAGATTACTGGAAAGAAACTGCAGGTAAGAAAGATGACATCAAAGATGGAATCAAAAAACTGACCGATGCAAGCACCCAGATGTCAGACGGATTAAATAAACTAAGTGAAAACAATGAAACATTACAAAAAGGTGCCGATCAGATCTTTCAGGCATATTTAAAAACAGCAGAAAGCCAGCTGGCATCCTTTGGAGTAACATCTCTGACAGAAAATAACTATGCAAGTATTCTAAAAGATTTGATCGCAAAATCAAGTGATGGATTGACAAGATTATCCTTAGAATCAGCCAAAGAACAGCTGGATGCATTAAAAACATACAGAGATGGAATCAAAGCATATACCAATGGTGTGAAGAAAGCATCGGATGGAAGCAATAAGTTAAAAGAAGGTACGGATAAACTAGAAGAAGGCACAGAAGAACTGATGAAAGCATTTGATATGGAAACATCAAATCTGACTCAGTTTTTAAAAGCATCGGATAATACAAGAATCGGAGCAGCTGCAGATGATCAGGTCATTAATAAACTTGCGGGAATTGTGGCAGGTGTGATCATCATGATCTTGTTTACCTATGTGATTTCAGTCTTTGTCATTCATGGGATCGAGAAAGAAAGCAGCATTATCGGAACATTATATGCATTGGGAGTAAACAAAAAGCAGCTTTTAAAATGTTATCTAAGAATTCCGGTCTTCGTAACATTTATTGCAGGACTGATTGGAACAATCATTGGATACAGTCCGATGGGAATTCCAGTACAGATGCAGGATTGCTACGATTATTTCTCTATACCAGAGTTAACTCCGGAACTTCTTGTTTATCTTCTGGTTTATGGAGTCATTATGCCGCCATTGGTTGCGGTGATTGTAAACTACTTTGTTATAAGAAAGAAACTTTCAAGACCTGCACTTTCCATGATAAGAAATGAACAAAAGAAAGGGCATATTTCAAAAGTCAAACTGGGTCATATGCCATTTCTTACAAAATTCAGGATCAGACAGTTATTGCGTGAGTCAAGAGCTGGATTTACGGTAATCTTTGGAATGTTTATTGCACTGTTAGTCATGATGATCGGTCTGGACTGCTATGCAATGTGTGATCATATCAGTAAAGAAAATAAGAAAGATACAAAGTTTGAATATATGTATACTTACAAATATCCAGATAAAAAAGTACCAAAAGGAGGGGACGCCTGCTTTGTAAAGGGATTGCATAAAGAAATATGGGGATATGATCTGGAGATTTCTTTGATCGGAATGGAAAATGATAATCCATATTTCAGTCAGGACAAAGACCTTCCTAAGGCAAAGAATAAAGTCGTGATCTCATCAGCAATGGCACAGAAATATGATCTGAAAAAAGGTGATTCTATTGTATTGTCTGACGAGGAAGAAGAAATGGATTATGCATTCCAGGTAGCGGATATTACACAATATTCATCTGGTTTGTATGCATTTATGGATATTGACAGCATGAGAGATCTTTTCCAGACATCATCTGACTATTACAACATGGTCGTATCAAAGAAGAAATTGTCAATTGACTCTGGAAAGTTGTATGCAACGACGAGTAAAAAGAATATCGAGGAAAGCTCTGATATATTTATCAATATGATGAAACCGATGATGGGAATGGTTGTTGGACTTTCTGTTTTAATCTTTGGAATTGTTATGTATCTGATGATCAAAGTCATGATCGATCGCTCTGCACAAAATATTGCATTGATGAAGGTGTTTGGATACCGAAAGAAAGAGATTAAGAAGCTTTATCTCGATGGAAATTTTTATATGATCGTAATTGGAGCGTTGATCAGTGTTCCGTTATCTAAGAAATTAATGGATGCGATGTATCCAGCGATGGTTTCTAATATTGCCTGTGGTATGAATTTAAGTTTTTCATGGCAGTTATATGCGATGATCTATGCAGGAATTATTATTACATATCTGGTAATTAATAAGCTGTTAGTGCGAAAAATTTATAAAGTCGGACTTTCCGATGCATTGAAGAACCGCGAATAAAATAAATAAGTATAAAGATGCAACTAAGATGCCTCCATATGATAAACTATTCATATGGAGGTGTTTTAGGATGAAAAATAAAAAAGTAGTGGTTGGTATTATAGGTATATTGTTTGTTGCAGCTTGTGTGATTGTATTTGCATACTTTCGTGGAAATGCTGCATATGTAAAAGTTAAAATTCATTCAACAAAAGAATATCAGAAGACTATGAGCATAGATTATGATCATGCTTATATGACAGGTACCAAAACAATGGATAAATTTTATATCACAAAGCAGAAGCACTTAGAACTGGATAAAGAGAATGCAGGGTATGGAACATGTGAGGCAAGAATTCCTTTGATCGACAATCATAAGAAATCAAAAGGAACGATTCAGATTAATTATTTTAAAGCAAATGACTGGTTTCAAAGCGATATTGACTTGAAAATTAACATAAGAACAATAAAAAAGAGACAATATCTGCAAATTAAGGTAAAATTAAAAGAAGAGGGACATGGAAAGAAATCAGAATATGACAAAGATTCTATACAAAAACAATTTTTATTAAAAGATCATGGAAACTACAGGATCAACCTTGGTGGATGATCAGGAATGGAGAAAATATGACACTAGAGGACATACAAACTAAGATTGACCCGGAAAATATCTTCCTGATGGGAGATTCCAGCAGTGGAAATACGGCATTTATCACAGCATTTACGGCAGATATGAATTGCATGGATACAGATGTATACAAAGAATATTCCTGCAAAGTTAATGCAGTTGTAGATTTATATGGTGTAAGCTGTGTAAAAATCAAAGAAGACTTTCCAACAACACCAAACCAAGGAGAGCCAGACAGCCCGGAAGGATTAGAAATCGGCAGTAAAAATGTTTACGAACATCCAGAATTATCTGACCAGATCACATGTATGAATTATGTAAAAAAAGAACTTCCATCACCACCAGTTCTTATGATGCATGGAATAGCAGATGATACGGTAGCACCAAATCAGAGCATTCAGTTATATAAGAAGTTAAAAGAAGAAGAAAAAGATGCCACATTCTATCTGGTAGAAGGTGCAGATCATGGACATCCATACTTTTGGTGTGAACCAACATTAAGTCTGATCGAGCAGTTTTTCAAAAAATACATGAAATAGCTAGTCTTTGCCATATGAAATGATCTATTGTATAATTGGTACAAAAAGGACTAAAGAAGGAAGAAAAAGATGACATTACAGCAACTAAGATATGTCGTAACAATCGCGGAGATCGGAACGATCAGTAAGGCGGCAGAAGAACTTTTTGTTTCACAGCCAAGTCTTACAAAAGCCCTAAAGGAACTGGAAAAAGAGATGCAGATCACGATCTTTGACCGCACCAACAAAGGAATTCATGTATCCAGAGAAGGAGAGATTTTCCTCGGATACGCAAGACAGGTGCTGGAACAGGCGGCATTGATCGAAGAGAAATATAAACATAAAAATGGTGGGAAACAGGAATTTTGCATTTCAACACAGCACTATTCTTTTGCAGTCAATGCATTTGTAGACTTAATCAAAGAATATGGAAGTGAAAATTATGATTTCAGTCTGCGAGAGACACAGACTTATGAGATCATCGATGACGTAGCAAGAATGAAAAGTGAGATTGGAATTTTATATCTCAATGAATTTAACGCATCTGTATTAGAGAAGATCATGAAAGCAAATGATCTCAAATTTACAGAATTATTTGTGGCAAGACCACATATTTTTATTTGTGACAAGAATCCACTGGCACAGAAAGATCAAGTGACAATGGAAGACTTACAAGATTATCCATATCTGTCATTTGAGCAGGGAGAACATAATTCTTTCTATTATTCTGAAGAGATGTTCAGTACGGAAGTACGTTCAAAGAACATCCGAGTCAGAGACAGGGCAACCCTGTTTAATTTATTGATCGGATTAAATGGATATACGATCAGCAGCGGTGTGATCGACAAGGAATTAAATGGAGAGAATATTATCGCAGTTCCGCTTGCAGAAGAAGGCGAGATGCATATTGGTTATGTGACACATAAGAAGACAAAACCTAGCAGACTTGGGGCAATTTATCTGGAAGCGTTGAAGAGACATGTACAATAAAAATGAAAACGAAGAAGAGGAAGTAAGATGATTACGGGTGAATTAAAGAACAAAGTAGATAAGATTTGGGAGATTTTCTGGACAGGTGGAATTACAAATCCATTGGAAGTTATCGAACAGTTTAACTATCTATTATTTATCAAACAGTTAGATGAAGTAGAGACCAGAAAAGAAAGAGATGCGAATATTTTAGGAATTCCATATGAAGGAATCTTTCCAGCCGATTGTCAGCAGTATCGTTGGAGCAAATTTAAGAATCTGGGAGATGCGAATGAGATTTATGATCTGATGATGAATGGAGTATTTCCATTCATTAAGAATCTACATCCAGATGGAGAATCTGCCTACAGCAAATATATGGGAGATGCAATCTTCAAGATTCCAACACCAGCGTTACTTACCAAAGTAATCGATGGAATTGACGGGTTAAATCTGGAAGGAGACAGCAAAGGAGATTTATATGAATACCTGCTGTCAAAATTGGAAAGTGCAGGAAAGAACGGACAATTCCGAACACCAAGACATATCATTCAGATGATGGTAGAACTGGTAAAACCAGTACCATCGGATATCATCTGCGATCCAGCAATGGGATCAGCAGGATTCCTAATGGAAGCACAGCAGTATTTGCGTAAAAATCATCAAGATTTATTCTTGAATGCAGAACAAAGAGAACATTTTAATCATGAGATGTTTTATGGATTTGATATGGACCGAACGATGCTTCGAATCGGTGCAATGAATATGCTGCTTCATGGGGTTGATGATCCAAATATTGAATATAAGGACAGCTTGTCAGAGATGAATACAGACAAAGAAAAGTATTCATTAATTCTTGCCAATCCACCATTTAAAGGAAGTTTAGATTATGATGGAGTATCAGCAGATCTTTTAAAGGTTGCAAAAACAAAGAAAACAGAATTATTATTCCTTGTTTTATTCCTTCGCATCATGAAAATTGGAGGAAGGGCAGCAGTTATCGTACCAGATGGAGTATTATTTGGAAGCAGCCGTGCACATAAAGCAATTCGAAAAGAATTAATTGAAAATCACAAATTAAATGCAGTGATTTCTATGCCATCTGGAGTTTTCAAACCATATGCAGGAGTATCCACAGCAATCTTACTGTTCACAAAGACAGGGGCAGGTGGTACGGATAAAGTTTGGTTTTATGATATGAAAGCTGATGGAAGAACCTTAGATGATAAACGTCAGGAAATCGAGGAAAATGATATTCCAGATATCATTGAGAGATACCAGAATCTAGAAAAGGAAGAAGAAAGAAAACGAACAGAACAGTCTTTTTTTGTGCCAAAAGAAGAGATTGTTGAAAATGACTATGATCTCTCTATTAATAAATATAAAGAGATTGAGTATATTCCAGTAGAGTATCCACCAACAGAGGAAATATTAAAAGATATTGAGGAATTAGAGGTGGAGATTCATAAGAATCTGGTGGAATTAAGGAAAATGTTGGAAGAAAATGATGATTAGTCGATAGAAAAATTTGAATTTGTATTTTGAACTATATTAAACAATATAATAATGCGTTGACA
>CAJMOO010000088.1 GCA_905215045.1 uncultured bacterium
TATAATGTGTGAAAACGACAAAAATCAACGATTAAGTGTCTGACAAATCTAAAAATTAAGAAAGAGGATAAATATGATTCAATTAGGAAAATTTCAAGATTTATATATTGTGAAGAAAAAGGAGTTTGGTGTTTATGTCAATGACCAAAAGGATGTAACAGACGGAAGTATCCTTCTTCCTGCCAAACAAGTTCCAGATGGTGCAAGGATCGGTGATCAGATTTCATGTTTTGTTTATAAGGACTCTGAGGATCGCCCAATTGCTACCGTTCATATTCCAAAGATCACATTAGGTGCGATCCGCCCTCTACGTGTCAAAGAAGTTAGCAAGATTGGTGCTTTCCTTGACTGGGGACTAGAAAAAGATCTGTTTCTTCCATTTAAAGAACAGTTAGGACATATCCGTCCAAATAAAGAATATCTGGTTTCTCTTTATATTGATAAGAGTGATCGTCTTTGTGCAACAATGAAGATTGGTAAATTATTATCGACAGATCATCATTTTAAAGTCAACGATTGGGTGCATGCCACTGTTTATAATATCAACCCTGATCATGGTGCTTTTGTTGCTGTAGAAGATCAGTTCCTCGGACGTATCCCAAAACGCGAGATTCACAATAAAATCGTAATTGGTGAACAGCTTAACCTTCGTGTTACAAAAGTGAATGAAGATGGTAAATTATCCCTAAGTCCTCATGAGAAAGCTTACCTTCAGATTGATCGTGATGCGAAATTAATCATGGATACCATTGAAAGCTATGATGGCCGTCTTCCATTTAATGATAAGGCGAGACCTGCTACGATCGAACGTGAGCTTGGACTTAGCAAGGCTGCTTTTAAACGTGCAGTTGGACGCCTGTTAAAGGACGGACTGATCACGATCACAGACAATGGAATCTTAAAAAAATAGCGAGGTAACTCCATGAAATATATCAAATCCGCTGGCTGCTTCAGCCTGTTTTATGTGATCTTGTATTTTATACTTTCCACTGGAATGGGGATTTTTATTACCAACACATATCTTTTTACTACTTTATTTTATGGTATTTTACTCATTGCCGCTTTTCTTTATCTTAAGATCTGTGGAGATGATACAAAGAAGACATTACGAATGCATAAGATCCATATTGGTTCATTTTTTCTCGTGATCCTTCTTGCCTTTACGATCCGTCCAGTTGCAGGGTTTATTACTATGATCGCCAATTTGTTTTTTCAAGATGTTACAACCAACACTATGACACAGAAAGTGATGCAGAGTCTTGGATTATCAGTTTTTACAACCGCTTTTCTTCCAGGTCTTGTGGAAGAGATACTGTTCCGTGGAGTACTTTATTCCAGACTGCGAAAAGCTAATCCCATCAAAGGAATCTTATTATCTGCTTTGCTTTTTGGTATAGCTCATATGAACTTTCAGCAGTTTTCCTATGCATTCTTTTTGGGTATCGTATTTGGATGCTTATTAGAAGCAACAGATTCCATTTTTGCAACCATAACTGCTCACATGATTTTTAATGGATCTTCCATCCTTTTAACTTATGCAATATCAAAAGTTTCACTTTTTGGTGTAAACAATCTTGATACTGCAAATACAGTAACGGTATCTTCGATCATTGCATCCATTCCTGTTGCATTGATCGGACTTATCCTTAGTATCTTTCTGCTCGTTGCGATTGCTTATCTGAATGGACGGCTCGGCTATATAAAAACATGGTTTCAGAAAGATATCCGACAGACCTGGCCAAAGAAACGTGTTACAAACATCTCTTTCTGGGCTGCATTTATTGTTTGTTTTCTCTTTTCGATCATGATGGAGATTACATCATCTTTTCTTTAAACCAAAAGAACTTCAGAATATGCTATTTCTTTCATATTCTGAAGTTCTTTTATTCTTTGTAATTCTTGTCTACCAGATAATAATTCAGATCACAATACCCCATTCCTGTATTAGCCCCATTTATAACAGCTCTGCTTGTATACTGCCACATATCATAAGAAAATGGGATTGCTGGTGCGGATGCTTTCGTATAATGTGCCACCCAGATCTTATATTCTCTGATCTTACTATATTCAAAATAATTTCGAAGTGCTGAAGCTCCTGAATAAACCATAGGCTCAAATCCTGCTTTCTTTATCTCATCACAAAATGTTGTCGTGACTGCTGTCACATTACGTCTTCCTGTCTGAAATACCGCTTCTTCTTCGATATCAAATGCCACTGGGAGATCTAAATCTGTCGGATCGATTCCCTGCTCTTTGAGGAGTTTTAAGCAGTGTCTGGCTTCTTTTTTTGCATCACTGGTTGTCTTCGCATAAGAATAATAATAAACGCCTCTGTGAATTGATGCATATCCTGCATTGCGGAAATTGGTATCAAATTTACTGTCTTTCCTTCCTGCTCTCTTCTCATTCATCCCTGAACCGATCTTGATCATCGCATGATTGATATTATGGTCTTTGACCTTCTTCCAATTGACTGTCCCGTTATAGGATGATATGTCGATCACCTTGATCCGGCCTTTTTCTACTTGTGTCTTGATCGGCAGACCGATATTCTGTACGATCCATATAAAGATCACTGCAAAAAAGATTAAAACTCCACAGATCATCTTTAATTCTTTTTTATTCTTCTTTGTTAGTTTCATTTTTTTCATCTTGATCTAACACTTTCTATCATCCTTGTCATTCTTCCACTGCATGTACATATGTCCTATTATCATCTCTTTCATAACTGCATGTCACAAATGTATAAATACGATCGATCTTCTTATCATCCAGCTTAATCGATGGTTCACTCATTCTCCGAATCTTTGTGATATATTCTTTCTTCTGCGTTTCATTTGCAAATGTGATCGGCATCTGATCCTGTGCTTTCACCGCATAAGCACTGATTACTTTCAAATGCATTGTCTTCTTTGGAGTATATAAAATGATCACATGATGTTTCTTTAGAAAGGATTCTTCTCTGAATTTTAGCAGCTTGGCAAACATCGTTCCATTTTTCATATGGTGTCCATAAATGATATTATTATCTGAGATAAACGACTTATCACATCCGTGATCTAAAAAGATCGTCCCTGAACTGCTTTTTTTCTTATTGTAATCCATATGAAGATATTCTTCGTTATCTTTACCTTGAACGATCGGATAATCAATTCCTGTCCCCTTTGCGTAAACCCAGCCAACAATGTCTGGATTCTTTGCCCGAAGTTTATCAAAATCAATCGTTCTATCTCCATTTGTCTTCTTTACATTGTCTTTTTTTATCTTTTCATAAGTATCTTTCGCTTCTTTATAAGATTTATAATATCCATACAGCTTATAGGCGCTAATGCAAAATACTGCAATACAGAGCAAGAGAAAGATATGATATAGTATCTTTTTCATAACCACAATTCTCCCTTTTCTTTTACTATAACAGAAAAAGTATCTGATTTCATTGATTGAAACCAAATACTTTCTTAATTTTTTATGATTGATTTAATTTTAAAGCTCTACTTCATCTCTTACTCGAAATACGCATCTTCTCTCGATGACTCCGATCTCTTCGAGTGTTGTCATCATGCGGTATACTGTTGCCATTCCAATGGAAGAATCTCGTTTGACTGCTTCGTAATAGATCTCTTTGCAGCATTCCCATTCTCCATTCAAGATAACATCTAGTAGAATCTTTCTCTGTTGTGTGATTCTCTTACCACTTTGTTGTAAAGCCTTCTCTACTTGTTCTTGGCACATGCTGTTCTCCACCTTGCCTTGCTGTTGTATGCATGACTGCGGGATAAAGTCTATGGCATGACACTTTATCTCGCATTCATACTACATAAATGATTATACTATATAAAGGTCGTCTTGATGAGTTAGTCTCATCTAATTACATATATAAGGTTAGCATTACCTAACCGTTTTGTCAATACTTTTTATCAACTTTTCTTGTTTTTTTTCAGTATTTTTTCTCATGTGGCTGCATTGAAAATATGCATTATTTATGATACAATGATAACTAATATAAACATATCTTTTGACTAGATATATAACATTAGTAAGGAGGAATCTTTTTGAAAATACAAGAATCCGCTGAAAATTATTTGGAAGCTATTTTAATTTTGAAACAAAACAAAGGGTCTGTAAGATCCATTGATATTGCTCATTATTTGAATTTCTCTAAACCAAGTGTCAGTATTGCTATGAAAAATCTTCGTAATTCTGATATGATCACCGTTGATTCTGATGGTTTCATCTCTTTAACTGAAGCTGGTCATAAGATTGCTGATACGATTTTTGAGCGCCATACTGTTTTATCTAACATGCTGATCAAACTTGGAGTTCCTGCAGAAATTGCAGCTGAAGATGCCTGCCGTATGGAACATGTGATCAGCCCTGAAAGCTTTCATGCGATCAAAGCACATCTGAATTCTGAAGAACATATTAAAGCTCTCAGCAATCAAAACAAATAATTTGAAACAAAAGCACTTTTTTCTGTATATTACAGATCTTAAAAGTGCTTTTTTGTTTTCTGATGGTTTCGATAAATTCTTTTCAAACACCGTTCTTTATGAAAGTGATATAACTTCATATCCTGCATCTTCTACTGCTTTTCTAAGCTCAATATTACTTAATTCACGATCATATGAAATAATTGCTTCTTTATCTTTTAAAGATACTTTTGCTGAAGCTCCTGCAACTTTATTGATCGCATTTGTCACATTGTTGACACAGTGTTCACAAGTCATACCTTTGATCTTCATTGTTTTCGTTCCCATCACGGGACCATCTAAATGTTTTTCTTTTACTTTCTTTACAGTACCCGATCCGCCGCCACAGCAAGGACTTTCCCCATGCATATGTTTCTTTGTCTGTTTGATCGCAAAAACTGCGATAACAATAAGGATGAGTACAATAATAATATCTGCCATTTTATGATACCTCTTTTTACTTTACATTATTTATTTAGTAATTTACGGATCAGTTTATAAAGCTGGTATCCGATCACCCCGATAAGATATAATCCAATAAAGATTGCAAATGCATAAAACATAGAACCTGTTGAATTTCCCATTGCTGATTACCTTCCTTTTTTCTTGACTGATGAATCCTTCACCTGAAAACTGCTGCATCCTGAGCAGCCTGCACAGTTGCCTCCACATCCGCCTTGTTTCTTCTTCTGCACCTGTTTATAAATAACAAATGCGCAATATGCAATAATCAATAACAATATGATAATGCTTACTGGATTCATAATCGTCCCTCCTTTATATCATATCTTTTTTATATGAAATTTGATAAGCAAGAAGCCGGATGTTTACACATCCAGCCCCTCTATTATATACCATTTCGACTACGCCTGAACAGATCTCTTTGAATATACTTTCTGATCTTTGTATGGATCTGGTCTGAATAGCAGGAATAACATTACAAGCAATAACACGATACCTACTGCTGTTCCTACTGTAAATGCTCCACCTGTTGCAAATGTACCGATCTGATATACGATCAGCGTTACAACATAAGAAAAAATATTCTGGAAAAGAATCGCAAACCAGAACCATTTTCTAGACTGCATTTCTTTTGCCATTGTAGAGATTGCTGCTAAACATGGAGAGTCTAACAGGTTAAACAGTAAGAATGAAAATGCTGCTACAGCACTTGGGAACCAAGTTCTTACTGCTTCTGCTACTGTGACAGCATCTTCTGATGCATCTCCAGTTACGTTTGCAAGTACACCCATTGTTGATACGATAGACTCTTTTGCTGAGAATCCTGATAAAGAAGCTGCAACAGCTTTCCAGTTGTCAAATCCAAGTGGTGCAAAGATTGGTGCGATCGCTCCACCGATAACTGCTAATAAACTGTTTCCTGGATCTTCAACAGCTCCGAATGAACCATTGACGAATCCATATCCACTTAAGAACCACATAACAACACAAGCTAAGAACAGGATTGTTCCGGCTTTGATGATGAATCCTTTTAATCTTTCCCATACATGAAGTAATACTGTCTTAGCAGATGGGATATGATACTGTGGAAGTTCCATTACGAATGGAGCTGGTTTTCCTGAAAATGGTTTTGTCTTCTTTAAGATGATCGCAGCAATTAATACGGCTACGATACCAACAAAGTACATACATGGTGCAACTAAACCACCAGCTTCATAACTTCCTGTTGCATAACTTGTCATAACTCCACCCATCATAGCGATAACTGGAAGTTTCGCTCCACATGGAATGAATGTTGCTGTCATAATTGTCAGTCGTCTGTCGTTGTCTTGTTCGATCGTCTTAGATGCCATGATACCAGGAATTCCACATCCTGAAGAAATCAGTAATGGAATGAAGGATTTACCTGATAATCCGAAGTGGCGGAATACACGGTCCATTACGAACGCAATACGTACCATATATCCACAGTCTTCTAAGATAGACAGGAATAAGAATAAGATTGCCATCTGAGGAACGAATCCAAGGACAGCTCCTAAACCACCAATGATACCATTAACGATCAGATCCTGGATTGCTGCGCTTGCACCGATTCCTTTTAAGAAGCTTTGAGCGGCTGGCTGGATCATCTCAGCTACAAATGTATCATTTGTCCAGTCTGTTACTAATGTACCGATCGTTGTTACAGAAATATAGTATACAACAAACATGATCGCGATAAAGATTGGGATACCTAAGATACGGTTTGTCACAATACGGTCGATCTTATCAGAAATCGTTAATTTTCCTCCGCTCTTCTTCACTGTAGTGGAAACGATCTTCTGAATGAACTGATAACGTCCATCTGTTACGATACTTTCCATATCATCGTCTTCGGCTTTTTCAATCTTTGTTCTGTTATCTTCTATAACTTTTGCACCATTTCCTGAAAGTGCTACGCTTTCTGCTACTTTGCTGTCATTTTCCAGGAATTTTACTGCATACCATCTTCTCTTATCTTCAGAAATAGATGATGGAAGTACATTTTTAACTTCAGCGATCGCTGCTTCTACATCTTTAGAGAAAATCTCTTTTGGCAGATCTACGGTATTCTTCTTCGCAACTTTGATTGCTTCTTCCACTACTTCGTCAAGACCTTTTCCTTTTAATGCAGATGTCTCAACAATTGGACAGTTTAATAACATAGAAAGACGTTCCACATCAATTTTGATCCCACGTTTTTCTAATAAATCTGCCATATTCAACGCGATGACAACTGGTACACCAGTTTCGATCAGCTGTGTTGTCAGATATAAGTTTC
>CAJMOO010000089.1 GCA_905215045.1 uncultured bacterium
ATCATGTAATCATGTTAAGTGGAAAAGTTGCAATCGTAACAGGTGCAAGCCGCGGGATCGGAAGAGAAACGGCACTGACTCTTGCAGGATATGGAGCAACTGTGATCGTAAATTACTGTGGTTCCAAAGATAAAGCGGAGGCAGTTGTAGAAGAGATCACAGCAGCTGGGGGAACAGCAAAAGCATATCAGGGAGATGTATCCGATTTTGATGTGGCGAAAGAGATGATCACTTCTGTAAAGAAAGAATTTGGGTCTATTGATATTCTGGTGAATAACGCCGGAATCACAAAAGATAACCTGATCATGAAGATGAGTGAAGAAGAATTTGATAAAGTCATTGAAGTAAACTTAAAAGGTGCATTTAACTGCATGAAACATGTTTCAAGAATCATGTTAAAACAGAGATCCGGACATATCATTAATATGTCTTCTGTATCTGGAGTTATGGGTAATGCAGGACAGGTCAATTACTGTGCATCAAAAGCAGGAATCATTGGTATGACAAAATCTCTGGCAAGAGAATTAGGTTCCAGAGGAATCACGGTCAATGCGATCGCTCCAGGATTTATTGAGACAGAGATGACGGATGTACTGTCAGAAGATGTGAAAGAGAATTTATTAGGAAGTATTCCATTAAAGAGAATGGGACAGACAAAAGATATTGCAGAGACAGTTGCTTTCTTAGCATCTGACAAGGCAGCATATATTACAGGTCAGACGATCAGTGTTGACGGTGGAATGGGAATGTAAAGGAGATTTTATATGAAGAGCATGAAACGTGTCGTTGTAACTGGTATGGGTGCGATCACACCGATCGGAAACAGCGTGGAAGAATTTTGGAATGGAATCAAAGAGCAGAAGATCGGATTTGCACCGATTACATATTTTGATGCAACAGAATACAAAGCTCATCTGGCTGCAGAAGTCAAAGGTTTCAATGCCAAAGATTATATGTCACCAAAAGCAGCAAGACGTATGGAATTATTTTCACAGTATGCTGTAGCTGCAACAAAAGAAGCAATCGAAGATGCGGGACTTGATCTTGAGAAAGAAGATACAACAAGAATTGGTGTATCTGTTGGATGTGGAGTTGGAAGCCTTCAGATGATCGAAACAACAACAAGAACATTAGATAAAAAGGGTCCGAACAGAGTGAAACCATTAGCAGTTCCAATGATGATCTCTAACATGGCTGCAGGAAATGTTTCTATTGCATTTGGCCTTCGCGGAAAGAGTATCAACGTTGTTACAGCATGTGCGACAGGAACACAGTCTATTGGTGAAGCATATAGATCCATTCAGGTTGGAGAAGCTGATGTAATGGTAGCCGGTGGAACAGAAGCTGCAGTATCAGAAGTTGCAGTTGGTGGATTTGCAGCGTTAACAGCTTTAAGTGGATCTGATGATCCGAAGAGAGCATCCATTCCATTTGACAAAGAGAGAGATGGATTTGTCATTGGAGAAGGATCAGGAATCGTTGTTTTAGAAAGCCTTGAACATGCACAGGCAAGAGGAGCAGATATTTTAGCAGAAGTTGTCGGATATGGTGCAACAAGTGATGCATTCCATATCACATCCCCATGTGAAGATGGAGAAGGTGCAGCAAGAGCTATGGTATTTGCAATGGATGAAGCAGGAATCACACCAGATAAAGTTGATTATATCAATGCACATGGAACAAGTACTCATGCGAATGACTTATTTGAGACAAAAGCAATCAAGAAAGCATTAGGAGAACATGCATATGATGTGAAGATCAGCTCTACAAAATCTATGATCGGTCATGGACTTGGAGCAGCTGGTGCGATTGAATTTATCACATGTGTTAAATCAATTGAAGAAGATTACATTCACCCAACTGTAGGATTAAAGGTTCCAGATGAAGAATGTGATCTTGATTATACATTAGAACCAGTAACAGACCGCAAGGTAAATTACGTTATGAGCAATTCTCTTGGATTTGGAGGACATAACGCAACACTTCTTGTGAAGAAATTTGAGGATTAATTTAGAAGGAGACTGACATGGAAGTTAAAGAAATGAAAGAATTGATCGCTGCAGTATCTTCTGCAAATGTCGATGAATTTGAATATAATAACGAAGAATTTTCAATCAGAATCGCTAAGAAAAAGGCAAAGATCGCAACAGTTGATGCATCTGTTGCAGGGGTACCAGTACAGAGTGCCGCGATCATGCCAGAACAGAATGAAGAACAGACAGAAGAGATTCTCTATGGAGATGAGATCAAAGCCCCACTTGTTGGTACATTTTATGTAGCACCATCAGAAGGAGCTGAGCCATTTGTATCTGTCGGTGACAAAGTCAAAAAAGGACAGGTAATCGGAATCGTTGAAGCAATGAAACTGATGAATGAAGTGGAAAGTGAATATGATGGAACAGTTGCAGCTATTTTAGTTGAGAATGGTGAGATGGTTGAATATGGACAGCCATTAATGGTTATCCAGTAAGAAAGGCAGAACGTTTATTATGGTAATGGATATTAAAGATATTATGAATACAATCCCTCACAGAAGCCCATTTTTATTAGTGGACCGCATCGAGGAGATGGAAGAAGGAAAACGTATCGTTGGTAAAAAATGCGTAACATATAATGAACCATTTTTTGCAGGACATTTTCCACAGGAACCAGTGATGCCTGGAGTACTGATCATTGAAGCACTGGCACAGACTGGAGCTGTATGTGCACTTTCCGCAGATGAATATAAAGGAAAGATCGCATTCTTAGGTGGAGTCAACAAAGCAAAATTCAGAGGAAAAGTTGTTCCTGGAGATGTGCTGACATTAGAAGTTGAGATGATCAAAGTCAAAGGACCAGTCGGTGTTGCACAGGGAACAGCAACTGTAGATGGCAAGAAAGTAGCCTCTGCAGAGATTACATTTATGATTGGATAGAGAGGATTTCTTAAATGTTTAAGAAGATTTTAATTGCAAACAGAGGAGAGATCGCAGTGCGTATCATTCGTGCGTGCCGTGAGATGGATATTATGTCCGTGGCAATCTGTTCTGAAGCAGATAAAGATGCACTCCATGCCCAGCTGGCAGACCAGACGATCTGTATCGGACCAGCACCTGCCAAAGACAGTTATCTTGACATGGAACGTGTACTTGGGGCTGCAATGGCAGTCGGAGCGGATGCAATTCATCCGGGATTCGGATTTTTGTCTGAGAATAGCAAATTTGTAAGAATGTGTGAAAAATGCAATATCACATTTATCGGACCATCCGCAGAAATCATTGACCGCATGGGTAACAAATCCGCAGCAAGAAAGACAATGATGGATGCTGGAGTTCCAGTAGTTCCTGGTACAAAAGATGCCGTTTATGAGGCAGAAGCAGGGCAGAAGATCGCAGATGACATGGGATACCCAGTTATGATCAAAGCTTCCGCAGGAGGTGGTGGAAAGGGAATGCGTGTCTGCTATGACTCTGAAGACTTCGTACATACTTTTGAGACAGCGAAGTTAGAGGCAGAGAATGCATTTGGCGACGGAACGATGTATATTGAAAAATATATCGAAGATCCACGCCATATCGAATTCCAGATTCTTGCTGATAAATACGGAAATACGATTCATCTTGGAGAAAGAGACTGTTCTATTCAGAGAAGACATCAGAAACTGATCGAAGAATCACCATCCCCTGCGATCAGTGACGAACAGCGAAAGAAGATGGGTGAGATCGCAGTCAAAGCAGCAAAAGCAGCAGAATACTACAGTGCAGGAACGATTGAATTCTTACGTGACAAACATGGAGATTTCTATTTTATTGAGATGAACACAAGAATTCAGGTAGAGCATCCAGTGACTGAATGGGTTACAGGAATCGATCTGATCCGTGAACAGATCCGTATCGCCGCAGGAAAACATCTGACTTATACACAGGAAGATGTACATGTTCATGGACATGCGATCGAAGTGAGAATCAATGCGGAAGACACAGAACATGACTTCCGTCCAAGTCCAGGAACTGTAACAAATGTACATTTTCCAGGAGGAAAAGGAGTGAGAATTGATTCTGCATTATTCGCAGGATATCAGATTCCACCATACTATGATTCTATGATCGCAAAACTGATCGTATATGATAAAAATCGTAAGTTGGCACTTCGCAAACTCCGTAATGCATTGGGAGAACTTGTATTAGAAGGCGTGAAGACAAACATTGACTATCAGTATGAGATCATCAATGATGAAGATTTTATCGAAGGCAATGTTGATACAGGATTTATTGAACGTTTTCAGAAGAAACATCAGTCTGAAAATGAAGCTGAATAAAGAAAGTTAAGGTGAGTATCATGTCATTAAAAGATATGTTTAAGAAAAGGACATTATCACCTCAGGAGATCAAACAGGCAGAGCGTGTACGAAAAGCAAAGGACACGCTCCTTGAATTTCAGGCACCAGAAGGATTATTCCAGAAGTGTAACTGTTGCGGAAAGCCTGTATACAATGAGGATTTGATCGAAAATGATTATGTATGTCCAGTCTGTGGCAATTACTTTAGAATCCGTCCAAAGACAAGAATTGCCATGGTATTAGATAAAGACACTTTTGAAGAATGGGATGCAAAGATGGATACAAGCGATCCACTGAACTTCCCAGGATATAAGAATAAATTGGAACGCCAGCGCTCCGTAACGAATCTTGATGAAGCGGTCATCACAGGAAAAGGAAAGATTCTTGGAAAAGATGTTGTGATCGCAGTCATGGGAGCAGATTTCATGATGGGAAGCATGGGAGAAGTTGTTGGTGAGAAGATCACACGAGCAGTTGAACGTGCAACACAGATGAGATTACCGATCATCATTTTCACATGCTCTGGTGGAGCTAGAATGCAGGAAGGAATCGTATCTCTGATGCAGATGGCAAAAACATCCGCAGCATTGAAACGCCATGATGAAGCAGGATTATTATATATCACAGTATTAACAGATCCTACAACTGGAGGTGTTACAGCAAGTTTTGCAATGCTTGGAGATGTTATCTTAGCAGAACCAGGAGCATTGATCGGATTTGCGGGACCGAGAGTTATTGAACAGACGATCGGGCAGAAGTTACCAGAAGGATTTCAGAGAGCAGAATTTTTGTTAGAACATGGATTTGTAGATAAGATCGTAGAGCGCAGGAAATTAAGAAAAGTACTCGTAACGATCATAAGGAGTTGTGAATATGAGCAGTAATTTTACACCATGGGAAAGAGTGCAGATCTCAAGATCCGCAGAACGCCCAACAAGTCTTGATTATATTTCTACGATTTTTGAACGATATATGTCCTTACACGGAGACCGTTATTTTGGAGATGACAAAGCAATCGTTGGCGGATTAGCCTCCATTGGAGGAAGACCTGTTACAGTCATCGGACAGCAAAAAGGACGCTCAACCAAAGAAAATATCAAACGAAATTTTGGAATGCCATCACCAGAAGGATACAGAAAATCCCTAAGATTGATGAAACAGGCAGAGAAATTTCATCGTCCGATCATTCTCTTTGTAGACACACCAGGAGCATTCTGTGGATTAGAGGCAGAAGAAGGCGGAGTCGGAGAGGCAATCGCAAGAAACTTATTCGAGATGTCAAACATCAAAGTACCGATTCTTTCTATCATGATCGGAGAAGGAGGAAGTGGTGGAGCCTTGGCTATGGCTGTTGGAAATGAAGTGTGGAGTATGGAAAATTCTACATATTCTGTACTGTCTCCAGAAGGATTTGCAGCGATTCTTTGGAAAGATGGGAACAGGGCTTCCGAAGCTGCTAAAGTTATGAAGATCACAGCGAACGATCTAAAAGAATTAGGTGTGATTGAGCAGGTGATCGA
This sequence comes from uncultured bacterium, assembly GCA_905215045.1. Next base: position 5,839 of record CAJMOO010000089.1, read on the forward strand.
AGAGCCAGAGCCTGCAAGTATTGACAATATTTTAGATATTTCTGAACAAATGAAAGAAATGATCCTTGGATTTATTGAGAAATATGATAAGATGACACCAGAAGAACTGGTGGAACAGAGATATCAGAGATTTCGAAAATTCTGATTTGTAGTGGTTGCATGTATGAGTCAGAAAGAAGATAAGAAGAAATATTTATAAGAAAAAAAGGGTGACACTCTGCATTTTTGAAGGCGATTTGTAAAAAACGCATTCAAAAAGTGCTCATGTTGTCACCCTTTTCTCTACTTATATTCCTAAGTATATTCTTAACAGTCCAAGTATCAGCAAGTGGACAGGATAAAATAAATAATTGATCAGCTTATTCTGTTTTCCACGTTCTCCGTTATACGTAAGTACCAATCCAAATCCAAGAAGTGCCCATGGTTCTTTATACATGGATAAGAAATTAAATGGAATTGCAATAAGTTCCCTTCCATGGAAAATATAATAAAAATATCCAATTAAAATCGCATGATAATCATAGTCAAGGCTGAGAATGGCAGCAATCAGGCACATGACCGCCAGGATCACAAATGACAAGAGAAACCATAATATCTTAGGAAACTTCTCCATTTTCTTTTTCAACACGTCGATCATCCAAATTGTAACAAGTACAAGTGCTAACGTAAACATAATGTTATTCCAGTTTGGTTCAAAAAATTGCTTTGTTGTAAACAGATCAAAAGGAACTTCTGAAATTACCCCGAATACTAATAAAGTTGCAAGGTATTTAGCTCTGCTTCTTGTTTTAAAAAAACCTTCTACAAGTAAAAATGCAAAGATTGGGAATGCAATTCTACCGATAATGTCAAATATGTCACTAACTGTATTCAATCGGCCACCATTTAAATTTGGATAGATCAATGCCTTATTTGTGTGGTCGATCAGCATTGATAAAAATGCAATGTATTTTAATTGTGCTCCTGATAATACTTTAATTTTATTTTTTATGGCTCTTACCTCCGTTTCTATATATTGATAATGATTACCGTTATCGAATAAATGATAATATATGAAATTAAAAAAGTCAATAACAGTTTATATTATACATATTGGAATTGCAAAACGAGTTTTTTCCATATATAATAAGGAAAGAACTCGTTTTCATTTATGCAAAAAAACATAAAAAACAAGATTATCTTGTGCCCAAAACGGTAATACTCATACAGAAAACACTACATTTTGTATTTTATCAAAAACATGCAAAAAAAATCGAAAAACCCCTTGCATTAATTTGAAACATCATATATAATAGCAAATGTTGTGACCTTGATAGCGTTGAAGCGTGAGG
>CAJMOO010000090.1 GCA_905215045.1 uncultured bacterium
GATAAATTTAAAACTTATCTTTTATCTCTGTTTTTCTTAACTTAATGACATTGCAGCTGGATCGGGCAATTGTTTGAGCGTCAAAGACTACTGGTTTCAATAACTTTCAACGCGAGTTATTGCAGGAGATCCAGCGAATAGGCGTTCTGTCAAAACTCCGTCAATGGAATTCGTGTTGCTCACATGCTATCTTTCATTTTTTCTCTAAATACTCGATGACCTTCAACTCATACAAATTAAAATTTAAGATCCCCCACAATCTGCTGAACCGTCAAATGATTCTTCTCAAGGAGTTCGGTAACATCATATTGATCTAACAATTCTTTCTTCACTCCATAATTCAGTACTTTCATATCAGAATCTCCATAGAATCGTGCGATCTTTTCTCCGAATCCACCTTCTAAAAATCCATCTTCTAATGTAATAACTACATCATGGTCTTTCTTTAGATCTTCTAATAATGCTTCATCAATTCCAGTAATATAATATGGATTTATCACGGTTGCTTTTGTTCCTGTCTTTTCTTCTACAGCTTTTGCAACTTCACATCCCATATTGTAGAATGTTCCAAGTCCAATGACTGCAACTTTGCTTCCTTTTTCTGTGACTTCATATTTGTTTAACTGACTGAAATCTTTTGTTATTTTTTTACCGTCAGAGATCATTTCTCCACCTGGAAGTTTGATCGCTACTGGATATTGATCCTGTTCAATACTCCAGTCTAACATAGCAAGATATTCTTCTTTTGTTGTTGGTGCTAAATATACTAGGTTTGGAATATTGCTCATCATTGGAATGTCTTGTAATCCAAGGTGTGTAACATCATTCATCCCATAGACAGATCCCCAGAATGTTACAATCGTTGCTGGATTGCTGTCGATGCATAGATCCTGTGTGATCTGGTCGTAAGTTCTCTGTACAAATGTTGAATATACTCCATAAATTGGTTTTCCACCACCTGCTGCAATTCCTGCCGCCATTGCCATCGCTGTTTCTTCCGCGATCCCAACATCGATAAACTGTTTTCCAGCTTCCTTACGTTTATCTTCTGTAAATCCCATAACTGTTGGTGTTCCAGAAGTGATCGCTACAACCTTCTTGTCTTCTTTCATTTTCTTTAACAGATATTGTGCTGTTACACTTGAGAAATCCTCACCATCAAAGGAATCTAAAGGATTTCCTGTTTCCACATCAAATGGGGCACAGTAATGCCACTCTTCTTTATGTTCCTCCGCTAATTTATATCCTCTTCCTTTTTGCGTATTAATATGAACAACAACTGCTTTTTTTTCATCCTTAACACATTTAAATGCTTCGATCAAGTCAGCGACTTTATTTCCTTCTTTGACATAAATGTAATCTAATCCCATTGCTTTAAACAGATTACATTCCGCCTGTCCGTTTGTATCACGAAGTTCTTTTAAGTTGTCATATAACCCACCGTGATTTTCTGCGATCGACATGTCATTGTCATTAACTACAATGATCAGATTTCCACCTAATTCTGCGGCATAATCAAGACCTTCTAACGCTTCCCCTCCACTTAAAGATCCATCACCGATCACTGCGATCACATTTCCATTTTCTTCTTTTAGGTCTCTTGCTTTGGCAAGTCCAAGTGCAAGACTTATAGAAGTTGATGTATGCCCAATTGTGAAATGATCATGCTCACTTTCTCCTGGATTACTGTATCCTGATACATCATCATAATGTTCTTCATATAGGAATGCATCCTTACGTCCAGTCAACATTTTGTGTGGATAAGATTGATGGGAAACATCATATACGATCTTGTCTTTTGGCGATTCAAACACATAATGCATGGCGATCGTTGCTTCTACCATACCAAAATTCGGTCCAAAATGACCTCCATGTTTACTTAATTTTTTTAATAATGCATCACGAATTTCTTCTGCAAGTACATTTAACTGATCCTCGGATAATTTCTTGACATCTTCTGGACCATTGATATTTTCAATATACATCTGTTTTTCTCCTTGTCTGATTTCTTGTAAATACACTAGCAATAGTGTATGATATTTATATCATACAACCTAAAGTTAACTTTAGGTCAAGAATATTTTTGAAAGAAGGTTTTTCTATGTACACGATCGGTCAAGTCTCTACAATGTTTGATCTTCCTGTTTCTACCTTAAGGTATTATGACAAGGAAGGATTTTTCCCTAATCTGGAACGTAAAGGAAACATCCGTTATTTTAGTGATAATGAATTGGAAGCGCTTCGTATTATTGAATGTCTGAAGAAATCCGGTCTTGAGATCAAAGATATAAAGCAATTTTTTCTCTGGGTATCTGAAGGCAGCTCAAGCTATGAAAAAAGGAAAGAATTATTTGAAGCCAGAAAATCAGCTGTTGAAACTGAAATCCAAGAACTTCAAAAAACTCTTTCTCTCTTAAAATTCAAGTGCTGGTATTATGAAACAGCAATGAAAGACGGTAATGAAGATGCTATAAATGCCATGTTGCCTGATAAACTTCCTGAAAACATACAAAAACTATATAACGAAGGTCATGAATAATTTTTTTGCCCTAAAACTATTCGAAATAACAATTTAATGTTAAAATAAAGACAAGGAAATGTTAAAAATGAGAGGTGATATTTTGAAAAAGAAACTTATGGTACTTTGTGCTGTCGCAATTATGATCAGTACATGCTTGACTGGGTGTAAGATGAATTCTGGAAAAATCCGCTTTGGTTCTGCTGGAATCGGTGGTACTTACCAGATTTTTGGTGATACTTTTGCCAACCTTATCTCATCTAAGAGTAAAAAATATAACATTGAAGTAAAAACAACTGCAGGTTCCGCTGCAAATCTTCGTCTGTTATCTAAAGATTACATTCAGATGGCTGTTGCCCAAATGGATTTGATTAATGATGCTTATAACCGCACTGGTATTTTTGAAAATGATAAGAAATATCAGGGATATCGTGCTGTTGCTTCCCTTTATACAGAAGCTTGTCAGATTGTGATTCCTGCGGATTCAGACATTCAGTCTGTGGATGATCTAGAAGGGAAAAAGGTCTGCATTGGTGAAGAAGAATCTGGAACAGAACAGAATGCTTTGCAAATTTTAAATGCTTATGGATTAAATGAAAAACTTGTTGATACTGTAAATCTGAATTATACAGATGCTGCCAAGAAATTAAAATCTGGTGATATTGATGCATTTTTCTGTACTGCAGGTGTTCAGACGACTGTGATCAATGAGTTGTCAAAACAGTGTAAGATTCGTCTGGTCAGTCTTGATCAAAAAGGTATTTCTCGCCTGAAGAAATCTTATAAATTTTACACAGAATATACAATACCTGCAGGTACATACGTAAATCAGACGAAAGAAGTTAAAACTGTTGGTGTCAAAGCTGTTCTTCTTGCAAGTGATAAACTTTCCGAAGATGCGGTCAAAGACATTACACAGATTCTATTTAAGAATCAACAGCAGATTCAGTATGCACTGCCTGTAGATATTTCTTTTGATGAGAAAACTGCAGTTGAAGGTATCACGATTCCATTCCATGACGGTGCTGCTGCCTATTATAAACAACATGGAATCACAGTAAATACAGAGAAAGGAAGCAATTAACCGCTGCGGTGTAAACAAATGACAATACAACTTGATATGTATCAGACGATCGCGGTTGCCGTAGTCGTTTTGATGTTAGGAAACTTTTTAAAACACAGGATTGCAATCTTGGAACGATTTTGCATTCCTGCACCTGTGATCGGCGGTGTGATCTTTGCAATCTTTACCTGTATATGTTATGTAACTGGAATTGCCGAATTTTCCTTTGATGATATTTTAAAAGAAGTCTGTATGGTATTCTTCTTTACATCTGTTGGATTTCAGGCAAACTTAAAAGTCTTAAAAAGTGGTGGAAAATCTTTGATCATTTTCCTGATCCTTGTGATCATGTTGATCATATGCCAGAACTTTCTTGCAGTCGGTCTGTCCAAAGCACTGCAAATCAGTCCTTTGGTTGGACTCTGTACAGGTTCTATCCCTATGATCGGTGGTCATGGTACCGCTGGTGCATTTGGACCTGTTCTTGAAGACTTTGGTGTTAAAGGTGCCAGCACTTTATGTACAGCTGCTGCTACATTTGGATTGATCGCTGGAAGTATCATGGGCGGTCCCGTTGGAAAACGTCTGATTGAGAAGAAAAATCTTTTAAAGACTGCAATTCCTGAAGATAACAGCCTGTTAATTGAAGAAGAGAAAAAGCATGAACGTCACACAAGTATGTATCCAGCTGCCGTGTTCCAGCTGATCATCGCCATGGGGATCGGAACGATCATTTCCAAATTGCTTTCCATGACAGGTATGACATTCCCAATCTATATCGGTGCCATGATTGCTGCTGCATTTATGCGTAACATCGGCGAATATTCTGGACAATTTACAATTTATATGGGTGAGATCAATGATATTGGTGGTATCAGCCTATCTTTATTCTTAGGAATCGCCATGATCACTTTAAAATTATGGCAGCTTGCAGACCTTGCACTTCCACTGATCACATTACTTGCAGGACAAACTATTTTGATGTTCTTATTTACTTATTTTGTAGTATTTAATATCATGGGAAGAGACTATGATGCCGCTGTATTATCTTCTGGCGTATGTGGTTTCGGAATGGGTGCCACGCCAAACGCCATGGCGAATATGCAGGCAATCTGTGAACGTTATGTCCCATCCGTCAAAGCTTACCTTCTGGTACCTTTGATTGGTAGTTTATTTGCAGACTTCTTAAATAGTCTGGTGATCACGTTCTTTATCAATTTTCTATAATCTAGAGGGAGACGATGAAAAATGTTTGGAAAAAGAAAAAAAAGACGCGAAGCAATCCGAAATAAGCTCCGTGAGAAATCAGAATATAAAATGAAAAGCGAAAATGTTGCAATACCCGAGATCCATACAAAAGATTTTGATGAGATTGAGGAACATATTGATGAAATAGAACAGGAAAAAGAAGAAAAACATTCTATTCTCTATGATAATGTAGCAATTCCTGAGGTTCATATTCATAAAAAGGAAAAATAGAATTCCGATATACAGGATTCCAACAAAAAATGGCAGTACATTCTTCCAGTTCTGGTTAATGTACTGCCTGTTTGTTATTATGCTTCTGCTCTCATTTTTGCATATAATTGTTTTCTCACAAAGTAATAACAGATCACCTGTAATACGATCGTTATGATCCAGGATGCTGGATATGATATAAATAAAATATCCAGAGATCTATGATTCGGGAAGATCCAGAAAATCCATACGATTCTTGTTCCTACTGTCCCAATGATCGAAAGGATCATTGGCACACCAGAACGCCCCATTCCACGAAGTGCTCCAGGAAACAGATCCATAAATCCACAGAGGAAATACGTAACCGTTGTATATAACAAGATTTCCATTCCACATTGAATTACTTTTGAATTACTTGTATAGATCGTCAAGAGTTTAGGACCAAAGAAATAAGCGCTGTTTCCCAAGATCATCATTGCAACAAATGATAAGATCAGACAGTCGATCAAGACACGATCCATTCGTTTCCATTTTCCAACACCATAGTTCTGACTGGTAAAACTCATGCAAGCCTGTGTCACTGCATTCACTGTAACATACAAAAATCCAAAAATATTATTTGCTGCCGTATATCCTGCCATTGCGATCGATCCAAAAGAATTCACTGATGACTGCAATAATACATTAGAAAAATTAATAACAGTGCTTTGAATTCCTGCTGGAATTCCCACCTGAAAAATCTGTTTTAAATATTCCTTTTGAATCTTTAATTTTGAAAAACGCAGTTGGTAACTTGTTTCTGATTGATACAGACATCGAAGCACAAGTATACTTGAAATCAGCTGTGAAATTACCGTTCCGATCGCAACTCCTGCAACGCCAAGATGAAAAATGATAACCAGACACATGTTAAGACCTGCATTTGCAATTCCAGCAACGATCAAATAAAACAGCGGACGTTTTGTATCTCCGACCGCTCTTAAAATGGATGCTCCATAATTATAAAGCATAAAAAACGGCATCCCCATAAAATAAATTCTCATGTAAAGAGTGGAAAGATTGATCACATCATCTGGTGTATCCATTAATTCTAATACTGGTTTTGCAAAGATCAATCCTACAAAGACCATAATAATTCCGCTGATCAGCGCCAGTGTGATTGCCGTATGAACGGTTTCAGACATTTCTTTATCTTTGCCCGCCGCATAAAATCTTGCGGATAAAACATTCGCTCCAAGGGATATTCCAATAAATAAATTGGTAAACATATTGATCAGGGCAGTGGTTGATCCAACCGCTGCAAGCGACTGGCTCCCACTAAATCTTCCAATAACTATAATATCCACTGCATTAAACATCAGCTGCAAAATTCCGGATAACATCAATGGTAACGAAAATGAGATCAGTTTATCCATAATCGTTCCATTGCACATATCAATTTCATATTTATTACGTTTTATTGTTGAACTCATTGTCTTACTCAAATACCTTTTTTATACTGTCATAGTGCAGGAAAATCCCTTCCTGTGCAAATGCTTTGATCTCATCTATTGAGGCAAACATATAGCCATCAATCTCTGCTTCCTGAAAGTTTACATCACTGTCATCGATATCTAATGTAAAACGATAAACATCTACAAAATAGTTATCTCCTTCTCCTGGATTCTCTCTCTTGTATGTAAACATATATCCGCCTTCAGCATCTTTAACATCCAGTCCTGTTTCTTCTTTCACTTCACGAAGAACTGCATCATAAGATGCTTCCCCTGCCTGTGCAGCACCACCAGACACTTCCCACCATCCTGGTGCCCATGCCTTTGTCATAACTCTCTTTGTGATCAAAAATTTGCCATCTGATCTTCTAATGACTCCAAGAACTGTCAGATGATATTCATCATCTTTTAATGTCCAGTCATTTCTCTTCATTGTACGGCCTGTCAGTTGTTTATTCTTATCGTAAATGTCCCATCTTTCTTCCATTTTTGCATTTCTCCTTGGGTGTGTTTCTTTATTAATCTTAACATTTTACGAAATTTATTGCAAATTGTGATTTGTAGTTTGAAGACGGAAATTATTGGTGGAATATTATAAAAAGAGATCATGTGTCTG
>CAJMOO010000091.1 GCA_905215045.1 uncultured bacterium
GGCTTCCACCTTCATTTGCAAAATGTTCTGCGATCTTCATCATATATCTTCTCATGATGATCGTTAATTCTTCATGAGGGCATTTCTCGTAGATTGCTAACTGAATGTCTGTAAAGTTTACGACATGCAGATTGATCGGTCCTGCATATTTTGCTACGATCTTCGCAAGATCTACAACTTTCTGTTTTGCTCTCTCACTTGTGTATGGTGGTGCATGGAAATATGTTGCATCAATGTGTACTCCACGTTTTGCGATCATATATCCAGCAACAGGGCTGTCGATTCCTCCGGATAATAAAAGCATTGCTTTTCCATTTGTTCCAACTGGCATTCCACCTGGTCCTTTGATCTCCTGAGAATAGATATAGATATATTTTCTCACTTCGATATTGACCATAACCTGTGGATGGTGTACGTCTACTTTGATTCCTTCAAATGCATCTAATAACTGTCCACCAATTTCCATGTTGATCGCCATGGAATCGAGAGGGAATTGTTTATCTCCTCTTCTTGCATGCACTTTGAATGTAAAGTCTTTGACTGGATACTGTTCATCAATAAATTTGATGACTGTCTCTGTCAGATGTTCCATATCTTTGTTTTCTTCAATGACCATTGGGCAGATTCCAACGATACCAAAGACTCTCTGTAATGCTTCTACTGCTTCATCGTAGTCGAAATCATCCTGTGCTTCGACAAACATACGTCCGGATTCTTTTCTTACTTTAAAATCCCCGACTGATGCCATTGCATGGCGGATCTGTTTCATTAATGCGTCTTCAAACATATAACGGTTCTTACCTTTGATGGCAATCTCACCGTATTTGATCAAAAATGCGGTTACTTTCATATTATTCTCCTTTATTTTCTTTATCAATCTTGTTTTTCTGTACTTTATTTTTATATTTTATTTTCTTACAAATCTTCGAAGCATTGGCACTAATTCTTTTAATGCATCGATTGTCTGGTCAACTTCTTCTTTTGTATTCTCGATGGAAAAGCTGAATCTTAATGTTCCATCTTTGAATTCATCACTTAATGCGATCGCATTTAATGTTCCGCTGACTGCCTGCTTTTTGTTAGATGAACATGCTGATCCTGAAGATACATAAATTTCTCTATCTTCCAAGGCATGTAATAATACTTCACTTCTTAACTTCTTAAAGCTGATACTTGCCACATGTGGTGCTTTTCCGGAATTATCTTTGATATCTTCGATCTCTTTGATTCTTTCCTGAAAATATTCTTTTACTTCTCGAATCTTCTCAGCATTCTCATAGTTTTTACCGATCATTTTCTCACATGCAACAGCTAATCCTACGATTCCCGGTACATTTTCAGTTCCAGAACGCATTCCTTTCTGCTGTCCGCCTCCAAAAATGATCGGAGAAATCTTTGTTCCTTCTTTGATATATAAAAATCCGATTCCTTTTGGTCCATGAATCTTATGACCGCTTGTGGACAATAAATCGATTCCCATATTCTTTGGAATGATCGGAAGTTTTCCGTATGCCTGAATCGCATCTACATGAAAGATCGTATTCGGATTCTTTACTTTGATGATCTTTGCGATCTCTTCAACTGGTTCAATTGTTCCAATCTCATTATTGACCATCATACAGGATACAAGGATCGTGTCTTCTCTGATGCTTTCTTCTAACTGCTTAAGATCAACGATCCCTTCTGCATCAACATCTAAATATGTTACTTCATATCCTTTTTCTTCCAGATGATACATTGGTTCATATACCGATGCATGTTCTACCTTTGTTGTAATGATATGCTTTCCTTTGCGGCGGTTTGCCATCGCTGTTCCAATGATCGCTGTATTATTGGATTCTGTTCCTCCAGAGGTAAATAAAATCTCTTTTGGTTTTGCTCTTAGTGTTTTGGCAATTAATTCTTGTGCAGCTTTTACTTTATTCTCTGCTTCAATCCCTTTCATGTGTTTTGCAGATGGATTTCCATATGTGACCTGCATTGCATCCTGCATTGCTTCTACAACTTCTGGAAATACGCAGGTTGTCGCTGCATTATCAAAATAAATCATGTCACTTTCTCCTCTATTCTTCTATCGTAAACATTAAAATAGATAAAACTGTCATTCCTGCTGTCTCAGTTCTTAAGATACGTTTTCCAAGGCTCATTGTCTGGCCGCCTGCGGCCTTGAGCTGTTCGATCTCTTCTTTTTCAAACCCGCCTTCCGGCCCGATAATGATTCCAATGGACTTCTTTCCTTTCGCCTTGCTGATCAGCTCTTTGGATGCCTGCATTCCTTTTGCTTCTTCATATGGAACAAGCATTAATTCGATATCTTTTACTTCTTCTAAAATCTCTTTAAAGCTTCTTACTTCACGAACTTCTGGAATGATCCCTCGTTTTGCCTGTTTGGCTGCGCTTAGTGCGATCGTATTCCATCGGCTTACTTTCTTTGCCGCTTTCTTGGCATCAAGTTTTACAACACAGCGCTTCATAGCGGTCGGAACAATCTCTGTCACACCTAATTCTACGGCTTTCTGGATGATCATCTCCATCTTATCACCTTTTGGAAGCCCCTGATACAGTGTAATCTTTGCCGGAAGTTCTGTTTCCATTCCGTGGACATCTTCAATCTTCGCAAGGATCGAATCTTGCGTCCATTCACTAAGGCTACATTCATATTCCAAGTCTGATCCATTGCTTAAATAGACCTTATCTCCTGTTTTCATACGGAGAACATTCTTAATATGATTCACATCACTTCCCATGATCTCAATCATTCCATCATGAATCTGTTCTTCTTTTATAAAAAATCGGTACATCTCTTACCTCATCTTCGCTGTCATGGAAACCCAGTCTTTCATTCTTCTTGTTTCGATGACATCAAATCCATATGCATTTAATTTGTCAGCAATTTCTTTTTCCTTTGTATCAATGATACCAGAAATAACGAATACACCGTCTTCTGTCAAGAACTGATCTACGATCTCGATCAGTGGAGAGATAACGTCTGCTAAAATATTTGCCACAACAACTGGATAACATTTTGATCCCAGAGATGCTGCAAATTCTTTGTCATCTAAGACATTTCCCTGATAAACTTCAAACTGGTCTTTACTGATATGGTTTACTTCAAAGTTTTCTTCGGATGCTGAAATTGCATGTGGATCGATATCTGTAAGAACTGCATGTCCTGCACCAAGTTTCAGTCCAATGATTGACAGAATTCCACTTCCGCATCCGACATCTAAAATCTTTGTATCTTCTTTGATATATGGTTTCATTCCTTCAATACACAGTTTTGTTGTCTCGTGAGAACCAGTTCCAAATGCTGTTCCCGGATCGATCTCTACAACGATCGTATCTTCTGTCTGATCTTCTAATGTCTCCCATGTTGGTTTGATCACGATCTGTTCATCTAAGCGGATTGGTTTGAAAAACTTCTTCCAGTTATTCACCCAGTCTTCTTCTTTTGTCTTATCAAATGAAATTGTTCCAGCTCCGATGTCCATAAATCCACGAAGTCTTTCAAGCATTGTCTGAATCTGCATTGTAATGTTTTCTAAGTTCTCATTCTCATCAAAATAGCAGCTGATCTTTGCTTTGCCGTCATCTGGTGCGATATCGTCTGGCAGAAGATCCACGTACATAACTTTCATCTCTTCTTCTGTCAATGACACATGATCTTCGACTTCCACACCTGTTGCACCAAGTTCTGTAAGTTCATAACTGATCATGTCTTCCGCTGATGTCAATGTATCAATTGTAATTTTGTTCCATCCCATGACACTGTATTTCCTTTCTTTTTGTATCTTATTTTCTATTTCGAATTCATAACATATCAATTAATTAGTGTATCATAGAAAAGTGTGAAATACAAGAAAAAAGAGAATCCCCTCTTTCTTAAAGAATTCTCTTTCCTGATCTTCACTCATTGACTGTGTTTGTTTTTCAGTAATCTTATGCTTCTAAAATCTTTCCATCCACAGAAATCGTATGCACCTGCCATGGAAGGAATTTACCTGAATCCTTGATTGCTTTCTTTGCTGCATTTTCCAGTCCTCCGCAGCAAGGAACTTCCATTCTTACGATCGTTACACTCTTAATATCATTATTGGCAATGATCTGTGTCAGTTTCTCACTGTAATCTCCTTCATCCAGTTTCGGACAACCGATCAATGTCACTCTGTTTTTAATAAATTCCTGATGGAAATTTCCATAAGCATACGCTGTACAGTCTGCTGCGATCAAAAGATTGGCATCTTTAAAATATGGTGCATTGACTGGTACAAGTTTGATCTGAACCGGCCACTGGGATAACTGGGAAGATACTGGTACTGCCTGTCCTTCCTGCTTCTCTTCCATCTTATGATTCATCATTTTCATCCTTGTTCCAGGACATCCATGAAATACTGGTTTCTCTTCTGTTTTATCTTTCGCTGCCATCTCAGCTTTCTTCTTCATGTTAGCTTCTACTGCCTCTCTGTCATAAGCGGCTGCCTCACGTTCCACAAAGCTGATCGCTCCTGTTGGACAGTTTGGCAGACAGTCTCCTAATCCATCACAGTAATCATCTCTTAATAACTTCGCTTTTCCGTCAACCATTCCGATTGCATCTTCGTGGCACGCATCAGCACAAAGCCCACATCCATTACATTTATCTTCATCAATTTCAATAATTCTACGAATCATATCTATTCTCCTTTTCTTGATCTCATATCCTTTACTGTATCGTCAGTATAATCGATGAGTTGGAGAAAGTCCGTTGTTTTTACAACGTTTTTATATTTTTTTGAAAATATTTATCACTTTTTATTTCTTATGTACAAATACATGAAACACTAGAAATGAAACTATCTATATAACGAAAAAACAGAAGGCACTCCATAAACCTTCTGTTCTTTCTGTTGTTTATTATTCGAATATGCCAACAAAGACATGTTCTTCCTGACTATCCGACGAAACAACACTCCATATTCTCTTCGTAAAATCGGTTATACATCTGCCGCATCAAAGGAATCAATTTATAAAGCGGTTCCGTCTTACGATGATTGACTTCGTCTTTGATCATCTCTTTGATGATCGCTTCCTTCGTCTCTTTTAGAGTACCATATACTCCGACTCTTTCCAATACCTTTTTGCATTTTTCCTGATTCTTTTTACTTTTTAATAATACAAAATCTCCATAACATTTTTTTATATAATAATTATCTTTCATTCTCATCAACATAATGTTCTCCTTTCCACATACTGTGCCTGAAATCTTTGTACCAATACAAAGACCTGCTTGAACGGATCATTGTCATTATATGCCTTTTGTATACAAGGTTTGTTGCAAAAAGGTTACTTTTTTATAAATTTTTTCTTAATTTTTAATATATAAATTTATATTTATTTTTTATTAATATTTTTATACTGTATGCTGTATACAGCAATTGACGTATTTTGACACTTTACAACCATTATGAATTACAGTTATAATATTTGAAGTTATTTTTATATTACAATGCATGGATTTTTCCATGCTACTAAAAAGAAAGGATTTTATCATGAATTATAAACTGATCGCAATTGACCTTGATGGTACTCTTTATAATGATAATATTATGATCACACCAAAAACAATCGATGCTCTTATGAAAGCTCAGGACATGGGAATTCGTATTGCTATCTCATCCGGCCGTCCTCTTCCTGGCCTGTTTCATGCCAGAGATACTTTAAAATTACAAGAACATCATGGAATGCTCGTTTCTTATAATGGTGGAAAAGTTGTCGATACTACAACACATGAAGTTCTGTATGAAAACACGATTCCTGTTGATCTTTGTATTGAAATTTTAGAACATATCAAAAAATATCCCGTCCATCCAATGATCGATGATGGAGAAGTTATGTATGTTGAAGATAAAAGTGCTTATCGTGTTCATGAAGAACATACAAATAATTCTATGGATTGTGTAGAAGTTCCTTCCCTGATCGATTTCCTTGACTATCCTTTAGTTAAGATTTTAACTTCTATCGATCCTGTAAAACTTCCTGAGGTCATTAAAGTGATCGGGGAACCATTTAAAGGAAAAGTTGACTTTATCCAAACTGCACCTTTTTATATCGAAGCAGTTCCTGTTGGTATCAGCAAAGCATCTGGTCTTTCAAAAGTATGTGAAAAGTTAGATATTGCTCCAGATCAAATCATTGCCTTTGGAGATGCTGCGAATGACCTTGAGATGGTCAAATTTGCCGGCCACGGTGTTGCCATGGGAAATGCGTGTCCTGAATTAAAGGAATGTGCGGATGAAATCGCTTTGACAAATAATGAAGATGGAATTGCACACACATTAAATCAGCTGATTTTCTCATAAATGAATCTGATTCATAATTATCCATAAAAGCAAAAAAGCGATGAAAGTTTAATCCTTCATCGCTTTTTGTTTTATTTTTTATGTTTTCCAAAGAATCCTTTATGTTCTTTATGAGTTTCTTCCTTCTTAGGAACTTCACCCATGGCTTCCTGGAATTTCTGAAGGGCTGCTCTCTGCTCTCCATTCAAGTGTTCTGGTACCTGAACGACAAGTGTTACATAGTGGTCTCCTCGTACATTCTTATTGCGTACCATTGGCACACCTTTTCCTTTTAAGCGGATTCTGGTGTCTGTCTGTGTTCCTGGTTTGATCGTATATTCATATGGTCCATCAACTGTAGGAATCTGAATCTTGCCACCCAGTGCTGCCTGTGTAAAGGAAATTGGCTCTGTAGAGTAGATTGTTGTATCCTGACGCTGGAATTTTGGATGTCTTTCAACGATCACTTCTACTAACAGATCTCCTCTTGGTCCACCGTTTGTACCTGGTTCTCCTTTTCCACGGATACGGATGCTCTGTCCATTATCAATACCTGCTGGTACTGTCACTTCAATTGTCTTACGATTGCTTACATAACCTGTTCCATGGCAGTCTGAACACTTATCACGGATGATCTTACCTGATCCATGACAGTCTGGACATGTCTGAACATTCTGAACAGTTCCAAACATGGACTGCTGTGTAAATACAACCTGACCACGTCCCTGACATTTTGGACATGTTTCTG